>JAUZPY010000003.1 GCA_030705805.1 Bacillota bacterium
AATAAATACAGAGATATAATTACAAAATATGAACCTCATTTTAAAGAATTTGATATGGTAGAAAGATTTGCTTTTTATGAAAGAGCAAAAAAAGCTTATGCGATTGTAGCAACCAGTGAAGCTGCTCTTTATGCAAATATCATCATTAAAAAAGGCGTAATATAAAAAACCGATTGATGACTTGCCTGCTCAGCTTAGCTGTAAGGGGTTTTCGGGCTTCTTAGGCAGGTTCAGTCAAAAAAATGGAGTAAATAAGCCTGCTATACATTAAACAAAAATTTCCGGCTGATTTTATCAAATCTGCCGGAAATTTGCTGATCTCAACTCTTTTTCCGGGCGGGCACTTATATGGATTGATTCGGTAATCTGCCACAAACGAAAATTGGGGAAGTATCGTATATATTTATTTAATTTTAGACAAAATTATTATAGCATAATATATTAAAATTGTCAAATATTAACATTAAACGACAAAATAATTTAATGAAAATAGACACTGCTTCTTTTTTAATACCCGTGCATTTTACTTTGCAATTGAGTTCTTTATTTTGTTTATTTGATAATAATAACATTAAAATTTGGTGGTTTGTTATAAATTTCTAAATAATTCTGACATTTTTTGTTATAAAATGTTGCAAAACAAAAAGTTTTCGATATAATGAAATTAGTTAAAACCTTGATCTTGTAAGAAGCATCGAAACGGACAAAATAACAAAAGGGGAAAAGTAATTATTGGTTTATTATTTACTAATGACGAGGAGGGCTGGATATGAAGTTAACATTTATTGGTGCTGCCCATGAAGTTACAGGTTCTTGCACCCTATTAGAGGCTTGCGGTAAGAAAATTTTGATTGACTGCGGTATGGAACAGGGTGGAGATACCTATGAGAATTCTGAGCTTCCCGTATCACCGTCCGAAATTGATGCAATTTGCTTAACGCATGCGCACATTGATCACTCGGGAATGATACCTGCGATGTTTGCAAGAGGATACCCGGGGCCAATATATGCAACGGAAGCTACACATAGACTTTGTAATATTATGCTCCTGGATTCTGCACACATTCAAGAGCATGAGGCGGAGTGGCAGAACAGAAAAGCAGAACGCTCAGGATCTGAAAAATATGAACCAATTTATACTGTTGAAGATGCTACAGCTTCCCTTGAACAATTTGAGAGTTATGGGTATAACGAACCAATAGAAATATTTAAGGGCATAACGATTAGGTTTATTGACGCTGGTCACCTGCTTGGTTCATCAAGTATACACTTTACGCTAAATGAACAAGGGGAAAATAAAACAATTTTGTTTTCCGGAGATTTAGGAAACATATCAAGACCCTTGATTCGAGATCCGCAAAAACCGATAAAGTCTGATTATGTTGTTATAGAATCAACATACGGTGATAGAATTCACGGGGAAAGACCGGATTATATAGCCCAGCTTACAAAAATAATGCATGAAACCTTTTCAAAAGGTGGGAACCTTGTAATTCCATCATTTGCAGTAGGTAGAACTCAGGAACTTTTATATCTGTTTAGAATAATCAAAGAACAGCAGCTTATGAAAGGATTTGGAAATTTTCTTGTATATGTTGACTCGCCGTTGGCTGTTGAAGCAACAAAGATTTATCGAGATAATTTATTTGATTATTATGATGATGAGACATTAGAATTATTAAAGCAAGGGATAAACCCGATAGATTTCCCAGGGCTTTGCCTTAGCGTTACCAAAGGGGATTCTATGGCCATCAATTTTGACATGGTACCGAAAGTGATTATTTCTGCATCTGGAATGTGTGAAGCGGGCAGAATCAGACACCACTTAAAACACAATTTGTGGAAAGAGTGCAATACGATTTTGTTTGTAGGCTACCAGGCGGAAGGAACCCTTGGCAGAAAACTTATAAACGGAGCAACTTCAGTCCATCTCTTTGGTGAGGAAATTCAGGTTAAGGCAAGAATAGATTCAATTGTGGGTATTAGCGGGCATGCCGACCGTGATATGCTTCTCGATTGGATTGGTTCTTTAGAAACACCGCCAAAAAAGGTTTTTGTAAATCACGGTGAAGATATTATATGTGATAGCTTTGCTCAGACAATACGAAATAAATTACAGTTTGAAACAATAGCACCTTATAGTGGCGATGAATACGACCTGGCAACGGGAGAGTGCATCAAATATGGAAAAATTGTAAAGTTGACGAAAGTATCAGAAGGTCACAAGCGTGCAAACATTGCTTATGAAAAACTTGTGTCTGCTTTCCAAAGACTTAAAGTAATTATAGAATTAAGTCGAGGGTTAACAAATAAAGAACTTGCAAAATTTACCGACCAAATCAATTGCCTGTGCGATAAATATGCGAGAAAGTCAGAGAACAAATAGGGTATACATAATTACGAAAGGTGTTAAAGGAAGCCCTTGATGAAGTTACGAAAACAAAGGCTCAATGCGAGAGAGGATTTCTCTAACACCCAGCCTTATGGTTATATACTAATAAAAACAATAATAATTTAACGATAATATATTTTAACAAAATGCCTTATACCTGCCATATAAGGCGAGAATTGTATCTTTTGCGGCATCATATCCCGAATTTACCCTTGGGCAGGACTTTAACCACCGATTTTTACCGTTTTATATCCTATTTTAAGGCAAAAAAGAAATTACCGTAGCTGATAATTGTATCAACTACGGTAACTGATTTGGCAAAGGTAACGCTAATTGATACAATGCACCACATATATGGCATGTGGTGCATTTTTGTGGGTGCCGGTTTTCTGTATATTGCCCTCAAGGACAATAGGGACAGAACGGACAGCTACAGAGCTATGAGTTGGTGTTTATTTCTATAAAAGATAATAAATGATATCTAAGTTGAAATGTACCCATTTGACTGGATGGTATTGATAGACATAAAAATACAAAAATTAATCTGATTGGTAATTTTGGGTTTTTTCAGAGTTTATACAATGATTATAGGTTTAAATCCTACTTCCGCTACTGTGATAAGAACACCATTTTGGTAGTACAATGCACAGATTTTTGTGTGGTCTGTGCATTGTACTACCAAGCGATTAGCCTTGGGAGGCATATTTGCATCAAGTGTTTGTCCTCAGTTAACACCTTACACAGCCTTAAAAAATAATCAAGTAGTTGACACATACTTTATCATATGATATATTTATTATATTTGTTTTATTAATGTTAATTTAAGGATATTATGTTTAAAAGGTTGTGAGGTAGCTATGCACGAGACGGCATTAATTCAGAATTTAATAGTAGTTGCCCAAAAAACTTTGGAAGAGCATAATGTTAAACGCGTGAACAGCGTTACCTTGTCAGTCGGCAAATTATCTAATGCAATGCCTGATGCACTGTCTTTTGCGTTTGAAGCTATGACACAGAGAGGATCGCTTAAAGGTGCGAAGCTTATAATGAAAGAGATTCCAGTAACAGTATGCTGTCTTGATTGCGGGGCTGAATACAATCCTTTGAATTTTCCTATTATATGTCCTAAATGCAATAGCATTTATTATAAAATCACACAAGGTGAAGATATTTTCATTGAAAGTCTTGATTGTGAGTTTTAGTAATTCTATTAAACGAAGCGCAACCATTTTTCCGGCGAAAAAGGGTTTGCGCGCATATTTTTTAACGCGCCGGAGAAATGGGGAATGAAAATGTGTAAAATTGAAATTGGAAAAGATTTAAAAGAGCTTAACAATGAAATTGCGGCAAAGAATCGAAATAGTTTTAAATTACATGATATATTTGTTTTAAATATTATGGGCTCACCGGGAGCAGGTAAAACAACTCTCCTGGAAAATATACTTCCCCTATTATCGGAAAAATATCATATTGTGGTAATAGAAGGCGATCTTGCTACAGAAAATGACGCACAGCGTATAAGAAAAACAGGTGTAACAGCTCTGCAGATTAATACAAATGGGGGCTGTCATCTGGATGCGCATATGATACATCATGAATTTGAAAAAATCAATGCGGCTGAAACAGAACTTATTATTATAGAAAATGTCGGTAATCTTGTTTGCCCGATATCATTTGATTTGGGCGAGGATCTCCGCATAGTTGTATTAAGTACTCCGGAAGGAGAGGATAAACCGCTTAAATATCCGCCGGCTATGCTGAAAACCGACGCAGTAATCCTTACAAAGACAGATCTTGCCGGATATGTAGATGTAAACACGGAAATAATGAAAAAGCATATTACGGATATTAATCCGCGTGTATGCGTTATGGAATCGGGTAAAATAAACGGCGTTTATTCAGCGGATAAAATAGTCAGCTATATTAAAGATAAAATAGAAGCTAAGAAGGTTTTTTAAAATAGAATGATCAGATATTCTGTAAAAGTCAAAGGAATAGTTCAGGGTGTTGGGTTCCGCCCGTTTGTTTTTCGCTTAGCAAAATCGCTCTCGCTTTGTGGATTTGTGCGCAACACCTCAGAAGGAGTATACATTGAAATTGAAGGAGGTAATGATGACTGTGAAGCCTTTATTACCAAATTAAAAACAAATCCGCCGCCTTTGGCACATTTAGAAATGGTCAATTTAACAAAGATACCACTCGCAGGAGAACATGATTTTTTGATTCTGTCAAGTGATGCAGGAATTCGTAACACCTTAATATCACCGGATATCGGTATTTGT
This sequence comes from Bacillota bacterium, assembly GCA_030705805.1. Lineage (GTDB taxonomy): Bacteria > Bacillota > Clostridia > CAKSNL01 > HGM11501 > JAUZPY01. Next base: position 4,675 of record JAUZPY010000003.1, read on the forward strand.
GATGACTGTGCGGCTGATATTGCTATGAAAGGTAATCGCCGCTATAGGTATGCTTTTACAAATTGCACTAATTGTGGGCCGCGTTTCACAATTTTAAAAGATATTCCTTATGACCGCCAAAATACAACAATGGCAGATTTCCCGCTATGCACGGACTGCCGTGAAGAATATGAAAACCCATACGACCGCCGTTTTCATGCACAGCCTAATGCATGCCATGTTTGCGGGCCGCAGCTGAGTTTTTATCAAGACGGAGAAATAGATTCACAAGACCCTTATGAATTATTTGATAGATCTATAGGCCTTGGTCAGATTGTCGCACTAAAGGGTATCGGCGGCTTTCATCTTGCCTGCGATGCAAAAAATGAAGAAGCGGTAAATCGACTTCGAAATAAGAAACTGCGATATGACAAGCCTTTTGCTGTGATGATGCGGGATGTGGAAACGGTTCAAAAGTACTGTGAACTTGATGACATTGAAAAAGAAGCACTGTCTTCATCTGAAAAACCAATTGTACTTCTAAAAAAGAAAAAAGATTGTTTAATAGCCCAAAGTACAACGCTCTCAAATACCAGATTAGGCGTTATGCTTCCATATACTCCTTTGCATTGCTTGCTAATGCAGGAACATGAAGCGATTATAATGACAAGCGGTAATCTCTCAGACTGCCCGATGATTTTTAATGATGAGGAAGCATTTTCCAAGCTTTTTCATGTTGCAGATGCCATTCTTGCGCATAACAGGCAGATATTCCGCCGAATGGATGACAGCGTATGTATTATTATAAATGAAAAAACACATATGATAAGGCGTGCACGCGGATATGTTCCGCAGCCGCTTTATCTTTGTGAAAACAACGGTGTTATTCTTGCGATGGGAGCACAGCAGAAAAACACTTTCTGTCTTGCAAAAGGAGAAAATGCGTTTTTGAGTGGTCATATCGGGGATCTTGATAATGAGGATACGTCAAAGTGCCTTGAGAGCGAGATTGAATCTTTTATCCGAATTTTTGACGCTGAGCCTGAGGCCATTGCCTGTGATATGCACCCAGATTATGTATCTACAAGATATGCTTCACGTTACCGCGGGAAACTTCCAATATTTGAGATTCAGCATCATCATGCACACTTTGCTTCTGTGCTTGCAGAACATCAGCTTCGTGAAGAAAATGCAATCGGCTTGATTTTTGACGGAACCGGGTATGGCACTGATGGCTGTATTTGGGGAGGAGAATCACTTTTCGGTAACATAAAGGAAAGTACTCGTACGGGTCATTTGCTGTACTTCCCACTTTTTAGTAGTGAAGCCGCAATCAGGGAACCTTGGCGTATTGCCATTGCAGTAACTGATATGGCTGTGGGTAGGGAGACTGCCCTTTCGCTTTTTCCCGATTATATAAATGAAGCAAAAATATTGCTTCAGGCAGGTGAAAAGGAGCTAAATTCACCGCTTACTTCCTCCATGGGAAGGCTTTTTGATGCAGTCGCTGCCTTGATTGGAGTTCGCATGCATACAACTTATGAGGGGCAGGCAGCTATTGAACTACAGCAGATAATGGATGAATCTGCAAAAGGCAGTTATCATTTTCAACTTACTCGTGAAAATAACAGTATAATTTTTGACTGGCGACCACTTATTCGGGAAATTATTTCTGACTTAAAATCAGGTATTCACAAAGGTACAATATCGCTTCGGTTTCACCGCGCTGTTCTTGAGCTTATTACATCTGTGGCTGTTTCTGTTCAAAGCAAGACAACTTGCGGTATAGTCGCGCTGTCAGGTGGTGTTTTTCAAAATGACTTTCTTTTGAAAAATGTTGTTCCCAAACTTGAAGAAAAAGGATTTGTTGTATATTTAAACGAAAGAATTCCGACAAACGACGGCGGAATATCATTTGGACAAGCTGCTGCGGCTTCATATAGAATGAGGTGAAATTAATGTGTCTTGCAGTTCCGGGAAAAATTACTGATATTAATGGCACAGATGCCAAAGTTGATTATAATGGCGTGTCAAAATATGCGAGCCTAAGGCTTGTGGAAAAAGCCGCAATCGGAGATATTGTCTTGGTGCATGCCGGCTTTATAATAGAAATTTTGGATAAGGACGATGGCGAAGAGCTTCAGAAGCTTATTGATGAAACAATGCGGTTAATAAAATGAAATATAGTATTGAAGATTTGATAAAACAAATTAATTTTCTTGCAGACGGAGCAGGAGACATTGCAATAATGGAAGTGTGCGGTACGCATACGGCAAGTATAAGAAAATTTGGAATAATGTCAATCCTGCCCGAAAATATAAAAATGGTATCAGGACCAGGATGTCCTGTATGTGTTACATCACAGGAAGATATTTCTGCTGCTGTTGCGATAGCAGACAGAGAAGGAGTTATTTTTACCTGCTTCGGTGATATGATGCGTGTTCCGTGTGATAGCACAAGCCTTTATTCTCTTTTTGAAAAAGGCAGAGATGTTCGGCTTGTTACTTCACCAATGGATGCAAAAAAGATAGCACAAGAAAATCCCGAAAAGCAAGTTGTTTATTTTGGAATAGGATTTGAAACTACGGCTCCGCATACAGCTGCATTGGTTGAGGAGGCGGACAAAGAAAAGATTAAGAACTTAAGCGTTCTGAATTCTCATAAGACCATGCCTTCGGCTATAAAACATTTGTTACAGGCTGACAGCAAAATAAGCGCGCTTCTTTGTCCGGGGCATGTGGCTTCAATTATTGGCGCCGATGCATTTTCTTTTGTTCCGGACATACTTCATCTGCCGGCGGCAGTTGCCGGATTTGATGCATATGAAATTCTTGCGGCTATTTTGCGAATTTTGGATATGATTCATAGCAATAAAACCCAGTGTATTAACATGTATCCAAAAGCTGTGACAAAAAATGGCAACCGCAAAGCGCTTGAACTTTTATATCAGGTAATGGAACCTGATGATGCACTTTGGCGCGGGCTTGGAAACATTCCTGAAAGTGGGCTGAAATTTCGAGAATACTACGAAGAATTTGATGCGCGATATAGGTTTGAAATACCAAAAAATAAAGCATCGGATGCAAATGGATGCGTATGTGCACATATTCTTCGCGGTAAGAAAATTCCAACCCAATGCATTCATTTTGGAAAAGACTGTACGCCTGATAATCCTGTCGGACCATGTATGGTATCGGCAGAAGGAAGCTGTGCTGCATACTATCGTTATAGGGAGTAAAAAAATGGATGATAAAATTATGCTTGCCCATGGGTCGGGCGGAGAAAAATACAGGGAACTCGTAAAAGAAATATTCTTACCTGCGTATTCCAACGAATTTCTTAATCCGCTAAACGATTCTGCCATACTCACGGGCGGAGAAAAAATTGCAATGACGACGGACAGTTATGTCGTAAAACCGTTGTTTTTTCCCGGCGGTGATATAGGAAGCCTCGCAGTTAGCGGAACAGTAAATGATCTTGCTGTCAGCGGAGCTTATCCTAAATATATTTCTGTGGGAATGATACTTGAAGCAGGGCTTTCTATGTCCACATTATCAAAAATTGTTGATTCTATTGCACGGACGGCGAAAGAAGCAGGTGTTCAAATAGTAACAGGAGATACAAAGGTAATTGAAAACAGGGGATCATCTGACGGTATTTTTATAAATACTGCAGGTATCGGAATATTTCCAAAAGGCAGAGCTGTGCCGCAGCAAAAGATTGAAGTAGGCGACAGAATAATAATAAGCGGTTATGCAGCATCTCACGGCATGGCAGTTATGGCAAAGCGTGAAGATTTAGGTTTTTTGCCGCCAATTCTGAGCGATGCTGCTCCTTTAGGTGATTTAACCGCTGCAGTATTAAATAATAAAAATCATATTATTAACGCAATGCGCGACCCTACAAGGGGCGGTGTTGCGGCAACACTTTGTGAATGGGTGACAACAGATACAGATATTATTTTATATGACAATTCCGTGCCTGTGCGCCCGGATGTATCGGCAGCCTGCAGCTTGTTAGGGCTTGATCCGCTGTTTATTGCAAATGAAGGTATAATACTGCTTTGCGTTCCCGAAAGCTGTGCGGAAAGTGTGCTCACAAGCTTAAAAAGCAATAAACACGGAGAATATGCCAGAATAATTGGAGAGGTCAGAAAAGGAAACGCAGCAGTGAAGGCTGTAACAGAATTTGGCTCATACAGAAGAATTATGATGCCGAGCGGTGAGCTGCTTCCGAGGATATGCTAAAAATACAATATAACAAAAGTTAAGGTGATAGCAGAAAATGAATGGATGGATCTTAATTACAGGTATTTTAATACCACTTTTGGGAGCTTTATTGCTTCCTTTGTTTGGAAAGTTGAGCGGAAAATTTAGAAATATAATGGCACTTACTTTTGTCACAACTGCCTTTATATTAGCAGTATGTGCTTTGACGGGCGTGCTTGCGGACAAGCCTTTTTCTGCGCGCTATGTTCTGCCACTCGGATTTAGCTTTGGCTTTTTAGGAGATGCTCTTGCTGTATTTTTGGCAATGACCGCCTCATTTGTAAGCTGCATTATTGTTATATACTCATTTGGATACATACACGAATATGAGAATCAAAATGAATACTACATGATGGTTTGCCTGTTTGTAGGAGCGATGATGGGGCTTGTTTATTCGACGAATCTAATTGCTATTTATACATTTTGGGAAATATCTTCTTTATGCTGTTGGAGATTAATCGGGTTTTACCGTGAAGAAATCACAATTGATCGGGCTAATAAAACATTTATTATTACCGTACTCGGTGCGCTTATTATGCTTGTTGGTTTCATGGGTATTTACAGTCAGACAGGCACTTTTGATCTTACTGAAATGAAGGGTGCATATATTCCTTCATGGTGCGTTGTTTTGATTTTGTTTGGTATACTTTCAAAATCGGCAACAATCCCCTTGCATAGCTGGCTCCCTGATGCCGGCGTCGCTCCTTCCCCTGTTACTTCGCTTTTGCATGCGGCAGTTCTTGTTAAGATAGGTGTTTATGCTTATGCAAGGTTTTTTGTTTTGACTTTCGAAATTAATGAGGCTTTTACCACAATAGTTCCTGTCATAGCCGCGGTAAGTGCGTTATACAGCGCAGGTGTGGCATTTCGAGAAAATGATATTAAGCGAGTCCTTGCATATTCAACAATCAGCCAGCTTGCATTTATACTGCTTGGCTTGTCATGCGGAGAAAAAATAGGAATTATCGGCGGGCTTATGTATATAATGGCTCACAGTGTTGCAAAGGGCGGATTGTTCCTCTGCGCAGGTATCGTGGAGCATAATATTCACACAAAGGATATCAGAAAGATGGGCGGCCTCGCAAAAACTATGCCGTTAACGGCTACAGCATTTGCATTATGTGCTTGTTCCATTATGGGGATTCCTCCGTTTTTCGGCTTTTTTACAAAGCATATGGTAATAGAAGGTATTGTTTCTTCCGGGAATATAGTGCTTGGGGTGTTGTTCGTTCTTTGTGCTGTTATGACGGTAATGTATTTAATACGTCTTTTTGTTAAAGTGTTTTTTGGTCAACAGACTTTTTCAGAGGTAAAAGAAGGTACGCCAATCATGGTTGTATCAGTTTTAATATTAGGAATAATATCACTTTTACTGGGATTTTTCAGTTTCCTGCCATCACATCTTGCGACAATGATCTGGGGGTTGATGTAAAATGTTTAATTCTATAGGTGAATTCTTATGCCATGGAGCAAATTTAATTATATTTATGGTTGCACTGCCGGCAATTTGCGGCATCCTGCTCTGGCTTTTCCAAAAGCAATATATTGTAAAATTGGTTATTGCGATACTTTCATCAGTAACAAATTTAATTTTTGCTTTAGGTCTTTCTTTGCACAATGAATTCTTTACAAGGGTACCGTATGCACCATTTGAATTTGAATTTTTGTTCCGTGTATATGATCTTTGTGCTCTTTTTATTGTTATTGCAGCGGTTGTGTTTGTATTGATTACATTATATACTGTCATATATTCAAAGAAAAAACATTACGGGGGTTTGTATCTTTTATATCTGTATATAAGCTTTGCAATGGTTAACGGCGCATTGCTTTCCGACAGTCTTGGATCAATGTTGTTTTTCTGGGAAGGACTTTTGTTCCCGCTTTTTGGTATTCTTCTTATCAAAAACAATAATAATCCAAAAACTGCTGTTAAAACGCTTACCTTAGTAGGTCTCTCGGATTTACTGTTAATGCTCGGTATCATTATAACTTCGCATACGGCGGGTACTCAAAATCTCAGTGAGATTGAAAACTTAGCTATTAGCGGCAACGGCATGCTGGGCTTTATCTGTATAATGCTCGGTGCGCTTGGCATGAGTGGCTGTATGCCGTTCCACAGTTGGATTCCAAATGCCTCGGACGATTCGCCGACGGTATTTATGGTGGCTTTTCCGGGAGCACTACAAGTAATATTGGGAGTATATCTTGCACTTCGTACTGTTCTTGATATTTATGGTTTTGTGCCGGGTAGCGGTATAAGTATTATTATAATGGCACTCGGATCAGTTACCCTAGTCTTTGCGGCGGCAATGATGCTGATTCAAAATGATATAAAGAGACTTATATCTTACTGTGCAATCAGTCAGTTGGGTTTTTTAGTTATGGGAATCGGGTCAGGGCTTACGGACGGTATCGTTGGAGGCTTGCATAGCCTTATTGATTATGTGTTTTATATAACCGGCTTGTTTATGATAAGCGGTATTATAGAAAAACAGTTTGGAACCAAAGACCTGCGTCAGCTGAGCGGATTACTGAAAAGGATTCCTGCCACTATGGTCTGCTTTATCATATTTTTGCTATCTGTTGTGGGCTTCCCGGGTTTTAACGGATTTTTATCAAAGGAACTGATTTTTAACGCATCCCTAAAGACAAATGTAATATTTTATATTTGCGCTCTTTTGGGAACATTCCTTACGGCATTGTCTTTCCTGAGAATGGGAATGTCTTTATTCTTTGAAAAGAAAAATGCTCCTTCTGAGATAAAGAAAGAAAGCAAATCAAGCGTCGGTATGTTAATACCTGTGGTAATATTATCCTCGCTATGTATAGGAATATATTCACAAAATGGGCTTGTTGAGTATGCATTAGGAATAGGAAAAATAGCGGGAGTGACATTTGCTTTGATAGTCCTGTTCGCCGCGGCAGTGTTGCTTGCCGTTTTTGATTATATTTACGGATACAAGAAGTCAGGAAACGCTTTAAACTGCGCTAATCATATCATTTATGCACCGGGAATTAAAAGAGTATATAAGTCGGCAGAAAAGGGATATTTTGACCCATATAATTGGCTGATAGCTTTAGTTGGTGGATTCTCAGATATCTGCGTAAGGATGGAGCATGGTGTAAGCTGGGTTTATGATAAGGCTGTTCCAGGTATGGTAAACAAAGTGGGTTTAGCTCTGCATCGCTTCGATAACGGACGTCTTTCAAGATATCTTTATCTTGTGATCGGCGGTTTGGTATTTATCACTTTTGTGTTCATTATTATCAAATGATTAAAATATATGTTTTACTTTGAGGATGGTATTATGAATTATCTTAATTATGCAGGGGAAGCATTTTTGCTTATACCTCTTTCTGCGATCTTTTTAAACAATATTTGTAACAAACGTTTTATAGAAAAACACTTTCACATACTGACAGGAGCGGTTGCATTACTGCAGATGATAGCTGCTGTATTTGCATTTTATATCATGGATGCAAATCAAATGCTAAATTTTGATTTCAGCGTTTTTGGCAGTTCAAAAATTACGGGCATTGAATTGTTTGATATCAATCCTGTTTCGCTTGTATTTCTGTTTTGCATCGGAATGGTTGCATTTGTATCGGTTATGATTTCGATTCGCACAATCGATGTGAAAAAAGGTTCTTATGTTAACCTTTTAATGACATTGCTTATCGGAATGAACGGTATGGTAATGGTGAGCGATCTCTTTTCCTTGTATGTATTTCTTGATGTAATAGGCATATCAAGCTTTGTTATGATTGCCATGTTTCGTTCAAGAAAAGGGTTGGAAGGTTCAATTAAATACCTTATTATTTCGGAAATTGCCAGTATTTTTATACTAATGGGGCTTTCATTTATTTCAATGAAAACCGGGAGTTTGTCCTTTAAAGATATAGGAAGAAATCTTTTGACGAACACCTTTGAACTACAGACAATATTGATATATGCCGCAATTATTCTTATGATTGCAGGATTTTCAATAAAAGCAGGCATCGTGCCTTTTCACAGTTGGCTGCCTGATGCGCATCAAAGTGCAGATACATCAATATCAGTCCTCTTGAGCGGTATTGTAATAAAAATTGCCGGTATCTATGGAATTTATGTACTTACAAATATATTTGGAGGCATAAAAGCTTATCAAGTCTCACTTGCTGGACTCGGAATAATATCTGTTGTAGTAGGTGCACTGTTAGCTGCCTGCCAGAGTCATTTCAAACGTATTGTTGCATATTCAAGTGTCAGCCAGATGGGATATATTCTGCTTGGTCTGAGCACAGGAAGTACGCTTGGCATTGTAGGTGCTGTTGCACATGTATTCAGCCATGCGGCATTTAAATCCACATTATTCACAAATGCCGCCGCTATTCATGAGCAGACCGGAACTTTGGAAATCGACGAGATGGGCGGGTTACAGAGCCGTATGCCGGTAACTGCTTTTTCTTCTACGATTGCTTTCCTTTCTACGGCTGGTATTCCTCCGTTTGCTGGATTCTGGAGCAAGCTTCTTATTGTAATGGCACTGTGGGGCTCGGGTAATCAGATTTTAGCAGGTTTTGCACTTTGTGCGAGTATTCTCACTTCCGCATATTTTCTTAGACTTCAGAAAAAAGTATTTTTCGGGAAAACGCCAGAGCATCTCTCATCCGTTACGGAAGTTACAGGAAGTATTAAATTCGCTGAAATTCTACTTACGGCAGTTACCTGCATTGTAGGGGTATTATTCCCGTTGATTATAATATTTCTGCATAGCAGAGGGTTAATTTAAGGAGGTATATACATGGCAACAATTATTTATATCAGTTTGGCTTTCCTGTTAATTTTCTGTGTTATGGCAGTGATGTCCCACAGCTTGTTAAAGTCGGCGATTTACCTTGCCCTGGCAAGTGCAACGCTTGGTGTAATATTGTATGTTCTGGGTGCTTATTGGGCTGCAGTTATTGAAGTATCCGTATGCTCGGGGCTCATTACAGTTATATTTATAAGTGCAATAAGCCTTTCTAAAATCAAAAAAGAAGAGGTTCAAAAGCTGTATTCCGATAAAAAACGAATGTGGTTTTTGCCTGTTATGTTGATTGTTGTGGGAGTTGCTCTTATTGTACTTGCTTTAGCTAATGACTTATCTTTGACAAATACTGCAGAAAAAGTAACGGAGGACTTCCGTGAGATTTTCTGGAACACCCGTCAAGCTGATATTATAGGACAAATAGTCACAATTTTAATCGGTGGAATCGCAGTCTTTGTATTATTCAGGGACGATGAAGATAAAAAATAAATTAGTCAACTATATAGAAAGAAGGAGATTTTTATGTTGAATTTTCAAACAATTATGCTGTTTGTTGGCTTTTTAATGATAATTGCAGGCTGTTACTGCATGATTCGTACATATCACATGCTAAAAATTATTATTGGAATAGAGGTTGCAATGAAGGCTGTAACAATGTTTCTTATTTTGGCAGGATATATGAACGGACATATGGGGCTTGCGCAGGCTTATGTTATCACAGCCATAGTTATTGAAGTTATTGTTGCGGTGGTTTTTGCGGGTGTTACAATAGGGCTCTATAAAAAATATGGAAACATGGATATCCGTAACCTGACGGAACTGAAAGGATAGAGTGATATGGAATCAGTATTATATTCTCCTCCGGTATTATTTACCTTAATATTAATATCTTTAATGGTATTTTCGAAATGGTTGTCAAGGTTTTCAAGCAAAAAAGAATCAGGAGAGCATGCGCTGGACTCATATGCATGCGGTCAGCGTGATGTTGAAAACTATGTAAACCCCGATTACAGCAACTATTTTTCGTATGCATTTATTTTTACTGTTGTACACATATTAATACTTGTTGTGGCGACTGTCCCTGCCAACGTTCTGTTCACTCCTATTATTTATATTTTTTCAGGTATACTTGCAATTTTTATTGCGTTTAAGAGGTGATAAACTTTGAGTCTTATAAAAAAAGCAATTGATTGGGGAACGAAAAAATCCCCATGGATTATTCATTTCAATGCCGGCGCCTGCAACGGCTGTGATATTGAAACAATTGACTCGCTTACTCCGAGGTATGACTTGGAGCGCGTTGGTATTTTAAAACAAGGAAGCCCGCGCCATGCAGATGTTTTAATATGCACCGGTGCTGTAACATTGCAGACAAGAGACAGGCTTATACAAATTTATGAACAAATGTCTGATCCGAAATTTGTAATTGCTATAGGCACTTGCGCATGTACAGGTGGCATTTTTGAGGACTGTTATTGTGTTACAGGCGGCATTGACAGCGTAATTCCCGTTGATGTTTATATTCCCGGCTGTGCAGTACGTCCCGAAGCTATTATCAGCGCGGTAGATAAGCTTCTTGGCAGTTTAGACAATGACAAAAAAGAAGGTGGCGGCAATTATGAATCGTGAAGAAGCAATAGTAAATTCTATTTGCGGCAGATTTCCTTTTTTGGCAGATAGAATATATATTCAGAAGGATAAACGCATATTTACTAAATCGCTTTTAAGAGAAGAATTTGAACAGGTAATAGCGTATGTTCACGATGAATTGAATTTTACCCGTGTCAGTCACGTTGTCGGCACAGATGACGGTGAAAATTTAGGACTTCTTTATATTTTTTCCGGCAGTGAAGATATACTTCTGATATTAAGAGAAAGTGTGCCAAAATCAAATCCGGTGATAAAAAGCATATCAGATATGTATCCGTCAATTGTACTTCACGAGCGCGAGCTTGTAGATCTTTTTGGAGTCGTAGTCGAAGGGCTTCCTGAAGGACCTCATTATCCACTTCCCGACGGTTGGCCGGAGGGTAATTACCCTATGCGGAAGGAATGGAATCCGAAGCATTTTAACAAAGATACCATGACCTATGAAGAACCTCAGGAAAAGGAGGTACAGAAGAATGAGTGAAAATATAAGCAATAATAATAAAATAGTTCTTCCAATCGGACCGCAGCATCCATCCCTTGATGAACCCGGCAGATTCGATATTACATTGGAAGGTGAAAAGGTTGTAAATGCGGTTGTCGGTGTAGGATATAATCACAGAGGGCTTGAAAAGGTTTGTGAAAGCAAAAATTATATTCAGGATTTATATATAATAGAACGTGTCTGCGGAATCTGTTCTCATTCTCACAGCACCGCATTTTGCATGGCTGTTGAAGAGCTTGCAGGTGTTACTGTTCCACAACGTGCGGAATATATCCGTGTAGTCGTAGCAGAGCTTGAACGTCTGCACAGTCATTTGTTATGGCTTGGTGTTGCCTGCCACGAAATTGGTTTTGATACAATGTTCATGTACACATGGCGTGACAGGGAAAAAGTGCTTGATGTATTGGCTACTGTCGGCGGAAACCGCGTAAATTATGGCATTAACACTATAGGGGGTGTCAGAAGGGATTTCAATGAAACGATAAATTCCGAAATTCTTAAAACCGTAGATAGCCTTGAAGAAGACATAAAACGTTATCTTGAAATTGCTATGACGGAAACCACGCTTATTTCAAGGCTTAAATCTAAAGGTAAGCTGTCCCATGAGGATGCATTAAAATATGGCGCAGTAGGGCCTGTTGCCAGGGCTGCGGGAATTGCAATTGATATTCGCGTAACAGAGCCTTATGGTGCGTATAAGGAAATACCTGTTAATGTAATAACAGACACCAATGAGGATGTTTACGGAAGAACTGCTGTACGAATTCTTGAAATGCAGGAAAGCATCAACATCATCCGCTATTGTATAAATAATATGCCTGAGGGTACATTGACGGTTAAGGTGCCACGCAGAATACCGGCTGGTGAAGTCATAGTCCGTGTTGAAGCACCACGCGGTGAAGATATTCATTATCTGCGTTCAAACGGGACAGATATTCCGGACAGAGTACGTGTCCGCGCCCCTACTGAAGCAAACTGGCATGGTATGAAGCATATGCTTAAGGGCGGAAATCTTGCGGATGTCCCTATAACAATTGCGGCAATTGACCCATGTTATTCCTGTACTGACCGCGCAATAGTCATTAGTTCTGAAAAAAATACTGAGGTTATGGATTGGCGGGGTCTCCGTCGGTACGGTATTGACTGGTATAAGAAGCAGAATATTGATTTAACTTCATTAAAAATTAAAGAGGTCTGATATGATAGAATTCTTGAAAATTTTATGTAAATTATTTATTTTTCCCGGATTTCTGTTTCTGTCTGTGTACAGTTTTCTGCTGGACTTTTTGGATCGTAAATTGTATGCGCGTATGCAGAACCGTGTCGGCCCGCCGTGGTATCAACCGCTTGCCGATTTTTTAAAACTAATCGGAAAGAAAACGATTATTCCTGCTGATGCTAATGCAGTAATATTTTCTGTCATGCCCCTTGTCTCACTTGCGGCTGTGACAGTAGGTTTTATTTATTTGCCTGTACTTGGCAAGGAAGCTATTTTTTCTTTCAGCGGTGACTTTGTAATTGTATTATACTTATTGGCAATACCTCCACTTGCTGCATTTTTAGCGGGATGGTATTCAAGGGCTGTTTACTCTACTATAGGAGCTACACGTATCCTTACGCAAATGTTTGCATATGAGGTACCCCTGTTTATTTCTGTGCTTGCGCCCACGCTTATTGCCGGGACATGGTCAATAACTGAACTGACAGGGTTTTATGCTGCGCATCCGCTGTATATTTTTATTAATTTACCGGTTGCAATCACAGCATTAATTTCATTCCAGTGCAAATTGGAACGCGCTCCTTTTGACTCTCCTGAAGCTGAAACTGAAATTGTATCAGGAGCACTTGTGGAATACAGCGGCAGACTGCTAGCATTCTTTAAATTAGCTCATAACTGTGAACTGTTATTTGTAATATCACTTTTCTCGGCAATATACCTGCCGTTTATGACCGGCATTATTTGGGTTGATTTTATTTTGTATATTGTAAAGACATTGTTTATTCTTCTGTTACTTATACTTATGCGTGTAACAATGGCAAGAATTGAAATTAACAATACTTTAAATTTTTGCTGGAAATACTTAGCGCCCGTTACGTTGGGGCAGGTAATATTAAATTTGCTGTTAAGAGGTGTACTGTAATTATGAAAAAGACAGGGCCGGGCAGAATTACATTTCGTGCAATTAAAAATTTATTTAAAAAACCTGCAACTACATCCTATGCAGGCAAAGGCAAACCTTGCGTTGAAAAAAAATACCGCGGACGCATATGTTACGATAAAACCGATTGTATCAACTGCGGCCTTTGCATGCGTGACTGCCCTACAGGTGCATTGAAAATTATCAATGAGGGAACAAAAGAAGATAAAAAATTGAAAGCTGTTTTGAATGTTGGTCACTGTATTTTCTGCTGTCAATGCGTTGATTCCTGTATGAAAAAGTGCCTGACATATTCGCAGGATATTGATTTTGCGACTACAAACAAGGCTGATCTTACGGTAGAGCTATGAAACTGCAATCTTTTTTACAGAAGAAAATATCAAAAGGGCAGAAGACGGCTATAATAGGTGTCGGCTCTGTTTTGCGGTCAGATGATTGTGCAGGAATGCATTTTATTGAAAAACTTTCAAGTTACATCCAAAATGAAAATATGCTTTTAATTGGAGGCTCAACAGCGCCTGAAAACTTTACCGGTGTAATCAAAAATTTTGCTCCGGATAGGCTGTTCATTGTAGACGCGGCACATATGGGACTTAATGTGGGCGAGATACACGTGCTTGATATTCTTGAAATTGACGGTATTTCATTTTCAACTCATATGCTTCCGCTGCCTGTAATGCTGGAATTTCTTAAACTTGAAATCGGATGTGAAGTAATCTGTATCGGAATCCAACCGAAAAACACTGAATTGGGTTTTTCTATGTGCGAAGAAGTAGCCGCAGCATCCGAAAACCTTGCAAAGATGTTTTGCGAAGCTTTTAACGGATAGTTTAAGTGTAACAGACAAGCAAAAACACACCACTTTTGGCAAAAAGAAATGTACCACCAGTATTAATAATCAAAAGATTTGCTTTCTATGTGCCAAGTTCTCTCATCAGTAAAAGATAGAACTTGGCATTTATGAGTTAGTCTGTCAAAGAATGCAGTGGCAAGCACTGCATCTCCAAGCATATCCGCCCAGCCATCAAACCCCTTATTAGAGGTTGTAATTACAGAAGTGTTCTCGTAAATATGAGTGGAAATAACATTAGTGTAAAGATGTTGGATTTAGGGGTTGATTTTGATAAGGTTAAAAGCAATTGAATTTATTGGTGGAAAAATTTTATAGTCAAACTCACAAGCTTAATTTCTTTCCTCTTTGTTCCTATTACACCGACATGGAATAAGCTATTTCGCCGAAAGGTTCAAAAGGTTGGTAGGGGGCCTAAATTACACGACCCCCCTTAATTAAAATCGAACACCAGAAACGTAAAAAGAGCTTATCAAACCGCTGTAAAACGCGAGTAATACAAAGAAAAACCCTTGAAATCAAGGGTTTTTCTTTGTATCAACCTTTCGGTTGTTTTATGGTTGCGGGGGCAGGATTTGAACCTACGACCTCCGGGTTATGAGCCCGACGAGCTACCGGACTGCTCTACCCCGCGATATTTATGTGCCCTTTTCTTGAGCACTTGATTAGTATACCACAAAATGACCTGCTTGTAAAGCTTTTTTTGCTATTTTTTAATTATATTTATTTTCATAATTCTTTCTATTAATTCATTTATAATTGATTTTTGCTATATCAGTGTATATAATTAGATAATCGCATACTGGATGACAGCAAAGAAATTCGTGTTTCAAACGTTGAAAGAAATAAAAAAGGCGTAAAACAAACAATCCTCAAGGCTTAGCCTTGCGGATTGTTTGTTTTATGTTCTATACCCATTTTTATTACTTCGGCATGCAAGGCTTTTGCCTCGTATTCATCGTGAGTAACCGCTATGAATGTTTTGCCTTCGGTTTTCTTATTTATATACTTAATTACTAAAGACTTTGTAGCCTCGTCCAAACCTTTAAAGGGCTCATCCATAATAATAAGATCATAGTCGGCCATCAGGGCACGGGCAATAGTAACCCTTCGCTTCATACCTCCAGACAGCTCCCTGACCGGTGTATATATACTGTCTTTAAGGCCTAATTCGGAAAGGCAAAGCTTTATGCCACCTTCAGATACATTTTTGTTGCATACCATATGGACGTTTGAATAAGCCGTAAAATCTTCTGACAGTCTATCCTCCTGAAATACTGCTGATTTTTTATCGGGAACACCGCTTATTGTTCCTTCACTCAATTTTTCTAAACCTAAAATTATATTTAGAAGAGTAGTCTTGCCGCAGCCGGATTCGCCCATTATACAAGAGGAATGTCCGGCTTTGAAAACATAATTAAAATTATTCAGTACCTTTTTTTCACCGAAGCTTTTACATAAGTTTTGGATAACTATATCATTCATATCCGCTCAAGCCTCCTGAAACCTAACCTTATCAGAGCCAGGAAAAGCTTTTCTAAAGTTATGCTGATAAGTACAATAATAATTGTTATAGAAAAAAGGTCTACCGTTTTAAAATATACTTTTGCTTCGTAAAGCATTTCTCCGATAGAACCGTTCGGGATCCCTATTACTTCGGCAGCAATTCCGGATTTCCAAGAAAAACCTAAAGCTACAGAGCAGGCAGAAATCAGAAACGGTTTAATTTGAGGCATCCAGATATATAACAGTCTTTTAGACCAATTAAGTTTGAATACATCAGCCATTTGAGCCATTTTTGCATCAGTGTTTTTTATTCCTGACAATACGTTTGTGTAAATTATGGGCAAAACCACAAGAAACGAAATGAAAGATGAAAGTTCATTTGATGTCAGCCATACAAGGCTGATAATAATGAATGAGGCTACAGGTATAGATTTTATTGTTACCATAAAAGGCCACAGAAGTGTCTCGATAAAATTAAATCTTCCTGCCATTACCGCAAGCAGTATTCCCGAAATCAGAGCCAATATAAAGCCTCCGGCAATTCTGGAAAAACTAAACCAGAGGGAGGCAAAAAAGCCTTCCTCTGTCCATATGTTAGTTAATCTTTCAATTACCTCGAGGGGTGAAGCAAGAAGTATCTTTTGGTTAAAGATCATAGCCGCAGCCTGCCAGATGAGAAGTGCAAAGATAACTGAAAATATTTTTTGTGATTTTTTACTTTTTAAAATAGAATTCATCACCGGGGAGTTTACCTCCTATGGATGCAGGATTTTGATCATAGAGCACCTTAAGATATCCGCTCATTGCAGTTTTCATTTCATCGCCTGATACAAATGTTATGTTGCAGTATGGAATTGCTTTTTCAGCTATTGCGGCCTTAGCAATAATATTAAATTTTTCTACAAGCTGCGAAGCCTCTTTTACATTACTGTTGACATACTTAGTTGAAGCTTCATATTCCTTAAGAAAGTCTGAAAGAGCCTTGGGATGATTTTCAGCAAAATCCTTACGAACAACTATTACACCTGTAAGCAGCTTGCTATCTTTATTAACTGTATTCCACTCTTTTGTCAAATCAAGTGCTACATTAAGACCTTTAACTTGACTTGAAGCGATCGTTACATAGGGCTGTGGCATCATGGCTACACCTGATTCGGATTTTGCAAGTAAGGCCACAACTTCGGTAGGCTCGCTTTTCCATTCAATTGTAACATCCTTGTCGGGGTCAATGCCATTTTTAGATAAAATATATCTGAGTGTATATTCAGGAGCCGAGCCTTTGCCCGTCGCATATATTGTTTTGCCCTTCAGGTCGGAAAGCTTAGTAACATTAGAGTTTTTATCAACAATATAAAGTACGCCAAGAGTATTTATGGCCAGAAGCTTAACCGCTCCGTCTGTATTATTATATAAAACAGATGCCAGGTTAGCAGGCACTGCAGCAATGTCAAGATCGCCATGAATAAGCTTGGGGGTAATTTCATCTGCGCTTCCCGCTATGGTAAATTCATATTTATTCAGTGCTTTGGAATTTGCGTTATCTTCCATTACTTTAACTAAGCCAATGGAGGTTGCACCCTTTAAGCCACCGATTCTAATAACCGTAGCTTCTTCTTTTTTGATGCCGCACCCGGACAGTGCTAATAGAGTCAATGCCAGTATAATTGATATAATTTTTTTCATAATAATTACCTCTTTTCTAAAATTATTATAATTTATAAAATCTAAATTAAAGTTGCATTTGCAACATTAATGTTCTATTAAAGAAAATTTGTTTTTATTAAAGTCAATAATTCCTTCTTTTTTCATATTTGAAAGCTCCCTGGAGAGGGCAGTTCTGTCTGTTCCGAGATATACAGCCATATTACTGCGGTCAAAGGGGAGAGTAAACTTGTTTCCGTAAGTACTTACATACTGAGAAAAAAATGTTATAAGCTTGCTTCTAAGTGTTAATTTAGAAAGTATCTGAATCCGATTGTTCATTTCCAAGGTCCTTTTTGCAAGCATTGCGGTAAAATTATTTGAAAGCTTAGAGGACAATGAATTTTTTAGATATTCATAGGATTTTAGCCGGCTGGGATTTAGCCACAATATTTTGCAGTTGGTAACAGCACAAATGTAGACAGGGGCATCTTCCTCCAAGTAACATAAAGACTCTCCGAAGGTGTCGCCCGCATTAACATTTGCCATAATCATTTGCTGACCATCAATATCGTCCATATAAACCTGGACTGTACCTTCCAGAACAAAGCCAAAAGCCAAAAGAGGACATGATATCCTGTTTAAAAAATTGCCTTTTTCATATTTTGCTTCTCTGGCATCAAAAAAATTGAGCGCATAGTTAAATTCATTATCTTTAAGACCTTTAAAAAGTGAGCATTTTTTTATTAAATCCAGGTCCATACCAAGCACTTCCTTTATTACCAGTATAACACATTTAGGGCTGCGGATGCAACTATATTAATATTCCCCGGGAAATACCTTTAAGCCATACATTTAGCATTATAGCATAAAGACAACCACCGGCTTAGCAAACTACGCCCTTGATTAGTCACATATTGGGTGCAGTTTGCTAAGCCGGTGGCTGCTACATTAACCAAATATCAGATGTCCGTTCTTGACAAAGGCATAAGGTCCATTTTCCGTAAGCTCTGTTTTTTCATCTTTAATTGATTTTATGGTTTTCGGCGATATGAATTTATCGGTTCTTCCTATTGCTGCAAAGCCATTTTTTACCGGTGCAAAAATATACAATTTGTATTCATCGGGAGACGAGAGGGTAACATCAAAGCTTTCATTGCGGCTTAGAATTTTAAGTTCCTTTGTAAAGTGTTCGTAAACAGCGTATGAGTCATTATCAAGCCCGTCAATGTCGGATATTTTTACAGTAGTATTTACTTCTGCTTCCTTTTCATCAAGGTTAAGCAGCGCTAAAACGCCATATTCTCCGGCGATATTTTGAAGCTTAAATGCTTTTCCGGATGTTGTCGGATCATTAGTCAGACAATCCTTTGTAGGAACACAGGGCTTATCGCACATTAAAATTTTCCCATCATCTGTGGTAAGAGGATCAAGAACCTCCTTTTTACTGCGGCCAATTTCATCGCTGACATAAACAGGACCTCCGCTTATAGCGCGCATAAGGCTGTTTTTAATTCCCTGGCCGTCATCTGTCCACCACATATCCCAGTCGCACCAGTAGAATTGCCCCTGTACAAGAGAATTGAAGGAACATTGAAGTATATGCTTAGTAAACCAGCTTTTATCTTCGGGTCTAAAATCGTCGGAACAGCGGGAAATAGGGCTGTTTTTGCGGTTCCACATATCCTCACTGCCCATGCCCATACAGTTTATAATGCGATTATCAAAGCGTTCTTTTACAGAGTCCTCCATGCCATCGTGAAATTCTTTAGCAATTTGACCGATAGGAGCAAGTCCGGCATAAAAACGTCTGGTCATTGTTTGATTATCTATTTTAACAAAATCCGCTCCGCTTTCTTTGAAATAATCTAAGATTTTATCATAGTAGGCTTTTGATTTAGCATATTCCCAAGAGGGAATATAAAGGTCTGACGGTGTTTTAATCAGGTAATCACTTAATAATTTATAAGCTTCTCCGCCTTCTTTAATTCCGCTCCAATAGCCTGTGGTTGGATACCAAAGCCCTACAGTTAGACCTTCTTGATTCATCTTTTTAATGCAATGTTCAAGGCCGTTAGGGAATCTTATAGGATCGGCTTTAAAGCTGTAAAGCTTAGATGCATGGTGTAGCGGCCTCATTTCTTTATATGTAAGATTTGAAAATTCCCTAATTTCACACCACATATCATCTATGATAGCCCATTTTACAGGGATCTTTTTCTCTGAAAACTCCATGCATTTTTCTATCAAACCTTGTTCGTTAACCTCCATATGCATGGCGTCCCAACTGCACCAGCCGAGGTATTCAAAAAGCTCGGGATACTTCCTCTCGGCTCTAACTTTGGTTCCGTTATTTAAAATTTCAGGAGCTGTTCTGACACACTTTTCAGTAAGTATAAATGGATTTTCACCTTCCGCATATACAAAAGCAAGACCTTTACATTCATAAAGTTTATCATATGTTGAAAAAAGGTTGGCAGCAAGGCCGCTTTCTCCGCCTGCAAGCACACATTTATACTGATCATTAACAACTGGCATAATTACTATAAACCGGCCATCTGTTTTTTCAATATAGAGAGCTTGAGTTTCTTCGGGTACATCTTTAAGCTCTTTGCCGAAAAAAGGCTTGCACCAGAATTCACAGTACCTATAATCTGAAACATAACTTTTGATTTCTGGAATAACATTTATATTAATAGCAACTCCCAAACTTGGGAAAATAGGCTTTTCTGATTCTGCATCAACGGACACGGCGTAAACTCCGTTATGCTCTGAGATTTTTAAAAAGTTCCCTGAGGTATTCGAACCGTCAGCAAGTCTTAAAGTAGATTTTAAATTTAACATTACATTAGCACCTTCTTAATATTGCATTTTTGACATTGACCTATTTACTTCTGTACTCCCTGAATTTTTAAAAAATTTTCATCCGGAGTCTTTACCAGCATATATAGTAGATAAACTAATTTTACAATATACAGCTTTTTTAGTCAATGCTGTTATTTTTTATTTTCTTTAAGAAGAGAAGTACTGATATTGCTCCTCTCTCAGAGGCTGTAGAATCTGTAAAATTTGCGCTGAAAGAAATAGAATTATGCGGCGGTGCGAAGGTATGATATGTTTAGAATGGTTGTAATTTGCGGTTTATGTAATTAATAGATGCAATAAAAAGCCTTGAAATTTCAAGGCTTTTTTATTGCTGAATTTTTTGACTCAAAAGACATTTTTTCGTATTTTAAAGAGAGCTTAACGACTTTTTAGTTAATTATATTGACACTTTTTTAAAAATAAATTATAATAAAAATATTAATGTATAATTGCATGTATATCGAATTTTATATAATAAAGCCATAAAACACATGAAAAAAATGGAAATCTTCATAATTTTTCAGAAATGTGCATGCTTTAAATTCAGATTTAATATTTAATATAGATTATATATTAATATTATATATTGGTTAAATTAAAAGCCTAAATAGAGGAGATGGTTTTTTGAATATATTGATTTTAACCGGAAGCTTTGGGAATGGACACAACGCGGCAGCAAATGCACTTGCCGAAACGATAGGCAGCGAATTGAAGGGCTCCCACATATATGTAGAAGACCTTTTCACACACGCATTCAATTCAACAAAGTATGAATATCTATTTCGTGTTATGGTAGAAAAAGGAAAATATTTTTATAATATGGTATATAGGCGTACGGAAGATTCAGATCTGGAAAGAAAGATTCCGTTTCATAAATACCTGACGAGAAGCCTCGACCAGCTTATTAAAAAGACTGATGCCGATATTATTATTTCAACACTTTGGAGCTGTTCTAAAGTGGTTTCCGAATATAAGCAGGCAAAGAAATGTAATATACCTCTTATAACCTGTATTACGGATGTTTCGAGCCACAACGGATGGCTTTATCCTTACACTGATTTTTATATGGCAGCTGCTCCGAAAATCAAAGATGAGCTTATAGAAAAAGGCGTTGATCCAAAGTGCATAATCGTAAGCGGTGTGCCTGTACGCAGTGAATTTAAAACGGAAAGCATTAATAAGACGGCTTCAAATGAGAAAAGGCTGCTTATTATGGGCGGCGGACTAGGTCTTTTGCCGAAATCAAAAGCTTTTTATGAAGAATTGAACAACCTTATCGGTGTGAAAACAACGATTATTACCGGCAACAACAAACAGCTTTACGACTTGCTTAAAGGTAAATATGAGAACATTGAGGTTCTCGCCTTCGTTCATAATGTTTCACATTATATGAAAAATGCCGATCTTTTGATTTCGAAGCCGGGCGGAATTACCCTGTTTGAAACAATCTCTGCAGAATTGCCGCTTCTGATGTTCAAGCCCTTCCTGGAGCAGGAAATGAGAAACGGAGAATTTGTCATGGATAATAATCTGGGCGATGTTCTGTCTACGGATCCCCAGGAATGGATAGCAAGAATACAGCAAATGCTATGGAATGATGAGCTTTTAGATACAATAAGCGCCAATATGCATAATTTTAAATCATTGCTGGATTATAGCGGACTGTTCCACCTGCTGCAGCAATATGAGAGACAAATCGCATGATTAAAATAATTATATACTTTGTTCTCCTGTTTATTGCAATATACTGTTTAATGCCGACGCTTTATTATCTGCTAATCAAAAAGCCTCCTTTTTTCTTTGATAAAAACGATAAAAAAGTTATGCTTTCGTTTGACGATGGGCCTGATCCCAGGTATACTGACGATTTGTTGGATATACTGAAAAAAAATAATGTGAAGGCAGCATTTTTTGTGGTTGCCCAAAAGGCGGCCGAAAACCCTGATATAATTCGCAGAATGATTGACGAAGGCCATTTGGTTGGGCTGCATTCCCTTGAACACAAGGATGCATGGCTCGAAAGCCCTGTATACCAAAAGAGAGACTTTGAGTCCGGATTGGCCATTATGGAGAATCTGGGCTGTAAGATTTCTTTTTATCGGGCACCGTGGGGTCATTTGAACCTGACATCCCTTCTGCTTGCCAAAAAGTATAATCTAAAGATAGTTCTTTGGACAGTTATGGTTCAGGATTGGGAAAAACACAGTACAAGCAAAAGGGTACTGGAGCGCCTCACAAAACAGACAAAGAACGCGAGCATCATTTGTATTCACGATTCAGGCTGCGGAAAAGCAGCGGCAGAAGGTGCGCCTGCACAAACAGTGGACGCCGTGGCTCATTTTCTTCCTATGATGCTTACGAAAGGATATGAATTTGTTTTGCCCGAAAAGGGAATCCTATAAGATATTTAACTAATGATGGAGGCACTTAATGAAAAAAAATAAAACTCTATGGAGCCTCTTTATCTTGATAGCTCTGATTGCTGTTACTTTTTACTATTTAATCAGAAATTATGAAATTAAAAAACTGATAAATACGATAATGCAGATAAATCCGATTTATTTGGCTGCCGGGCTGCTTTTCATGTTTATCTTCATTGCCAGTGAGGGTCTGGGCATACGGGCTTTGCTCAGATCCTTTAATTATAGGCATTCGTACTTAAAATGTCTTAAATATTCATTTCTTGGTTTTTATTATTGCAGCATAATGCCGGTATCCGGAGGTCAGCCGGTACAGATTTATTATATGAATAAGGATGAAATTGAAGTTGGCGACGCTTCGCTTTGCATTATGCTGATAACAATCTGTTACCAACTAGGCATACTACTTACTTGTCTTTTTGCGCTTATCCTCAGATATAACTTTATTATACAAAATCTGGGAGTATTAAAATATTCCTCTCTTCTCGGAGCTATTATCAATATTGTTATGGTTTCTCTTTGTATAACGGCTACGTTTCGCAGTAATATTATTGAAAAAGCCATTTCATTTATCATATCTGTTTTATCAAAGATAAGAGTTATAAAAAACCCGGAAAAAGTGATGGGTAAAATAAAAATTCAGATTGAGAATTTCAGACAAGGAGCTTCATACGTAAAAAGCAACCCAAAGATTTTATTGATGACATTGCCTTGCATTGTAATTCAAATATTATCGCGCCTGTCAGTAGCTTACGCAGTATATCGCTCTTTTGGTTTGCATGGCTTTGGCTACTTTGACATACTTTCTTTGCAGGCGTTTCTTGCACTGGGAGTTGAATATTTGCCTATACCGGGTTCCGTTGGCGTGGCTGAAGCAGGCTTTTACAAGGTGAACAGCATGATTTTTGGCTCGGAAAGACTGATGTCTGCGACTTTGCTTACACGTGGAATAAGTTATTACGCTTTTCTTCTTATCAGCGGAGGAGTGGCAGTCTATACTCACATCAGCCAGACGTTTGTGCAGTTTAAGGGAAAAAAATCAACACATAAAGCTACTCTGCTGTAATGCGGAAATATCATTATTTGCACTTATGAATATATCTATTTATGCAAGGAGGCGAAGTTTATGGACGGCAAGAAAATACTGATAGCAGATGACAATGACGAGATCAGGGAATTTGTACGTGTACTGCTGGAAAGCGAAGGTTATGAGATAATTGAAGCAACCGACGGGGACGAGGCCGTTCAAAAAACAGACGACAGTGTGGACCTCATCATTTTGGATGTTATGATGCCTATCAAATCCGGTTTTAAAGCATGTATGGAAATTCGGGATAAAACGAAGGCTCCTATTCTGTTTCTGACCGCTAAAACGCAGGATTCGGATAAGGCCCTGGGCTTTTCCCTGGGGGGAGACGACTATTTGTCAAAGCCTTTTTCATATACGGAGCTTATCTCAAGAGTTAAAGCCCTTTTGAGGCGCTATTATGTATATCAGGGTAAGGAATTGGAACAAGATAACGGTTTCCTGAAGATTGGAGATATGAAAATAAGTACAATTGCCAATCAGGTTTTTATTGGTGAAAAGGAGATTTCTCTTACAGACATTGAATATCGTATTCTTATTCTTATGTCAAAAAACAGAGGTAAAATTTTTTCCGTAGAGAATCTTTATGAAAGTATTTGGAATGAGCCATATTTGTACTCATCCAATAATACGGTAATGGTGCATATTAAAAATATCAGAAAAAAAATGGAAGATGACATTCAAAACCCGAAAATTATAAAAACCGTTTGGGGGAGAGGGTATCGGATTGAATAAGCTAAAATTTGGTATGATGCCATCACGTCTGGGCTTAAAAATATTGTTATATTTTCTTGTCGCTGCTGTTTTTGCTGTCAGCTCTTATTTAATAATGGATTATTCTTCAAATGATTTGATTTTTTCCCGTTTAAGTGATTCTGAAAATATCAAAAGCCAGACAATGTTGGAACTGGAGGACTTCCGGTCCTACATAACGGAAAACCAGCTGTCTACAGGTGATACTGATGCCATTAATAGGTGGATATATACAGAAAAATACGTCTTTATGAATATTTACAAGGACGATTATCTTGTTTACAGTTTCAGTAATCCGGACTTTACAACAATCTCATACAAATATAAGTATAGAGCTGATGAGTATATGCCTTTGTATCATCGCTTGTATAATGTTGATTTTAAGGATGGCACAGCCCAGGTTGGCATATATCTGCTTGCAGCTTCAAAATATTATGATGTCGCACGTTTAGCCCAGCTTGCGCTTGCTTTTACATGTTTCATTATCATTTTTCTTCTGCTTATCTCAAGAAAATTCAAATACATCAATAAGCTGCAGAATGAATTAAAGATCATGGAAAGCGGAGATCTTGACCATTCCATTACTATTAGGGGAAACGATGAAATCTCCTTTCTTGCTCACAACATGGAAATGATGCGAATATCTTTTCTCGAACGTATTAAAGACGAAAAAGAGGCTAGACGGGCCAACAGCGAGCTTATCACATCCATATCCCATGATTTGAGAACACCTCTTACAATTCTAATAGGAAATTTGGATGTTATTGCAAATAAAAAATATAAAACCGAAGAGCAGCTAAACCGTTATATTGAAAACAGCAGAAAAAAAGCCTATCAGCTCAAGGAGCTTTCAGACAAGCTATTTGAATATTTTCTTGTATTTGGAAGTGAGTATGAGGAGCCTGAGCTGGAACTTATAGATTGCAGAAAGCTGCTTGCCGGACTGATTGGTGAATATTCACTTTCTTTGGAAGATCAGGGACGTGAAGTCATTGTTTCAGATGATATTCCAAGCTGTGATATTAAAGTTAACCTTATTGCTGTACGCCGTGTTTTCGATAATCTTTTTAGTAATATATTAAAATATGCCGACCCCGGTTCTCCTGTTTATATATTATTTGATAAAAAGGATAACTATTTATCCATTACGATAAAAAACACCATTAAAGAAGAGCCTTCAAAGGTGGAAAGCACAAATATTGGACTCACTACGTGTGAAAAGATTATGGCTCAGCATAAAGGCACCTTTTCTGCCATAAAAAACGGAAACGAATTTAGCGTTACTATCAGCTTTCCTTACCAAGCGTCGAATTAAAAAACACAGCAGTAAGTTGATAATTGATGCCTGCTAGTAAAATAATGAATATATAACAAAGCCTTTGAAATGAAAAGAGGAACTTTTGAAGCAATCAGACTTATATCCATGCGTAAGCAAAAATATTTTAAAATAACATTTAAAAAATACATTTATTACATAAAGCCGGCTGTCCTGAAAATGTTTTCAGGGCAGCCGGCTTTATGTAATATATTATGACGCATAAATACACATCTGTCAATATTAATAAAGAAAGAACAACTTAGATTGTATCTAAATTGTTCTTTCTTTTCTGGTGCAGGCGACAGGACTTGAACCTGCACAGTTTCCCACTAGAACCTAAATCTAGCGCGTCTGCCAATTCCGCCACGCCTGCAAATATAAAACTAAGAATTGTTGCTCGATATCGTAACAAAAAAGCTGAATTTAGCTATTTTGCTAAAGCTTTAGCCTGTGACTTTTGTGTATTGACACCAAACACAACGAACTATATTATAAATCAAAAAGCCTCTCTAGTCAATAGTTTTAAAGATAAAAAAAATCTTGATACATATAGAGTTATATGATATACTACAGAAGTAATAATGTATATTTAGATTTGTAAGAGGTGGTTTTATTATGAAGATACGAATTGCATCTCTTGTTTTGCTTTTTATATTTGCCTTCAGCTTTTTGTCCTTTGCGGAAGAACTTAAAATAACAGAAGTACAGATTTCTACCAGTGCAATAAATGGCGGTCAGATTTATTGCGGTACAGACAATTGGTCTACAAAATCCGGGGTTTGCAATCGTGGGACAGAGTATACTCTTGAGGCCAAATCTGATAAGGCAATATTTTTGTATTGGCAAGACAACACTACCGGTAAAATTATTTCTAAAGAAAAAATATTAACAATTCTTGTTTTGGATAATGTTGATATTAAAGCTGTTTTTGTGCCCAATTCCACAATGGCTAACGTATCGTACACAACTTTTTTTGATTACAACGGAAATGTTTTACAAGCCGGTTACAATAATAAAATTCCGCCTTCAACCTCCAATCTTGAATCAGCCGGGTATAATTACAGTGGCTGGACACCGAGTGATTACTTAGCACAACAAATTGGTTCAATATACACAGTTACTCCAAATTTAACGAAGAAAGATCAGCATTTTAATGTTTCTGTTGCCGGTGGGTTTGCGGTGCCGGCACAAGAAAACTATGAGTATGACACATTTGTAACTGTTGTTGCCGATGAAAGTGCAGTTCCCAGTGGAAAACACTTTAAAGGGTGGAGCGTAAATGGGAGCTTTGCAAGTTATGACAAGACATTTTCTCTTCTTGTAGGATGTAATTCGAATATTACAGCTGTTTACTCTGATACAGAGCCTGTAAAAGATAATGTTGTTGCTATTATAGATGGAAGCAGAACCATTGTTAACGGAGCAATTTCTTTCCTTTCTTATAGAAATGCAATTGAAGGATGCACAGTATTGGATTCAGGAATTCTATATGCGAGTAGCACTTTCGCCGAAAGCCTTACCTTAGATTCCGTTGGCGTTTTAAAAGGAAAAGCACAATCAAAAACATCAAGTGGAATGTATCGGCTTAATGTCAAAGCATATGCAGGAGATAGTATTAAAGCATGTGCATATATGATTTATAAGTACAATGATAAGTTATACGTTATATATAGTGACACTATAACTGTTAAAAAATAATTTAGTAAAAAAGCGCATGGAGGCCATCTATATGGAGCCGGTATCCGTATGGATGGCTGTTTTGTGTGTTTTGAAGGATGATTTCTTTGAAAACTTTTGAAAAAGATTTATCGAAGGGAAACGTGGCTAAACAGATGATTCTGTTTGCGCTTCCTTTTTTGTTATCAAATTTTATACAATCACTATATAATGTTGCTGATATGATAATTGTCGGGAATATGAGTGGCACATTAAAGCAATGTGCTGAAAGTATGTCAGGCGTAAATATTGGAAGCCAGCTTACCTTTAATGTAACTAATGCTATCATAGGACTTTGTGTAGGAGGAACGGTATTAATAGGCCAGTATATGGGAAGTAACCAAAGAAAAGAATTGGAGGAAACCGTAGAAACAATGTTTACAGCTCTTATTTTATTGGCTGCAGTTGCTTCAATTCTTGTATTAATTTTTAAAAATGATATTTTGGTCTTGCTTAGAACTCCAAAGGAAGCCTTTAATGAGGCTTCAGATTATATGTCCATTACTATGCTGGGTACAATTTTTATTTTTGCTTATAATGCCCTTAGCGCGGTTATGAGAGGTATGGGAGATAGTAAGAATCCCCTGAAGTTTGTTACTATTGCTTGCTGTGTTAATGTTGTGCTTGATATAATTCTTGTAAAGGGATTTGGAATGAGGGCTAAAGGTGCAGCATTAGCTACTGTGATTTCACAGGCGCTTAGTGTTATGCTTTGTATAATTTACTTAGAGAAAAACAATTTTGTTTTTAAATTTAGGCTAAGTTCTTTTAAAATTAATAAAGTAAGATTAAAAATGCTCCTTAAAATTGGAGTTCCAACATCAGTTCAAAACGTGGTCACAGGATTGTCTTTTTTGTTTCTTACAGCTCTTGTAAATAATTTTGGCGTTGATGCTTCCGCGGCTCTTGGGGCTGTTAGTAAGTTTAACGGTTTTGGTATCTTACCTGCTGTTGCCATGAGTTCATCCATATCAGCAATGAGCGCACAAAACATTGGAGCAGGTGAAGTCAAGCGTGCGCAAAAAACAATGCAGATTGGATTATCGATAGCTTTATTTCTTAGTTCGATTGTTTGGTTGTTAGCCTACTTATATCCCGAACCTGTATTAAAAATATTTAGTCAAAACCCAGATGTTGTTAAAGCAGGCACTTCGTATATCAAGTATTTTAAGTTTGATTACCTCATAGTTCCATTCATTTTTTCATTGAATGGACTGTATATAGGCTCAGGCCATACTATGTTTTCTCTTATTAACAACATTTGCTCTGCTGTAATAATAAGGGTTCCGGTATCTTTTGTATTAGGAATCACTTTTAATTTAGGACTTGAAGGAATGGGAATGGCAGCACCGATTGCATCCGGGACATCGGCAGTTATAGCTTTAATTTATTTCTTTACAGGCAGATGGAAGAATTCTACTATAATTGATTTTTAATTTATGCTAAAAGTTATAATTTAACATCCGGGTAAATTAAAGAAATAATTTAGTTTGATTTTTCAAAAAATTAAATTGCAAATAAGGGGCTGTTGCAAAAGGCCTCTTCAAGAAATAAATGTACAAAAAAATACGTCTTGAACCTGGCTTTTTGAGCCGTTCAAGGCGTATTTTTTGCTTTTAAATAGCTTATTTGTGCAACTTGCTATTGCAAATCATTTTGTGACAGGCCTCTTTTATTTGTAAAAAAACTATCAGCAGCCGCTAGCGGTGCCAAAAAGCTTAAGACTGTAATATTTCCTGAGCCGACAACTGTTCTGCCCTATTAAATTACAGCTTTCTGTATACTCCAACAACCTTCCCTAGAATTGCTACATCAGATACTATAATAGGCTCCATAAAATCATTTTCAGGTTGTAGCCTGAAGTACCCGCTTTCCTTATAAAAGGTTTTAACCGTTGCTTCATCTTCAATTAAAGCTACAACTATTTGTCCGTTAACGGCAGCAGGTGTTTGTTCTACTATAACATAGTCACCGGAAAAAATACCTACATTTATCATTGAATCGCCTTTAACCTTAAGCATAAAAACTTCACCTTTTTTTGCAAAGTCCATAGGAAGAGGGAATACACGTTCAATATCTTCCTGTGCTGTAATAGGAACTCCTGCAGCAACTGTACCAATAACGGGAACTTCAAGGTACTCAGTTTCAGGGAAACTGTTTTTGGTTTCCGAAACTTTTATAGCTCTGGTTTTAGAGTCATCCTTTTTGAGTAATCCATCCCTTTTCATCCTTTCAAGATGACCGTGAACAGTTGAAGGAGACTTTAACCCTACTCCGTCACAAATTTCTCTGATTGTTGGGGGATAGCCGTTTTCGTTAGTATATTTTTGTATAAAATCAAGAATAAGCTGTTGGCGATTATTCTTTCCCATAAAACAACCTCTCTTCTAAAACTTTAAAAATGGGAAACTTTGTTTCTAAATTTAGTATATCATATTAAATTATAAAATGCAAACATTTGTTTTGTTTTTTTAAAAAAAGCCTTGACAAAGAACAAATGTTCGTGTATTATAAAGCTGTAATCAGAACAAAGGTTCTTATTTAGGGGGTTTTTGATATGAAAAATAGTAGAAAAAGAAAGATTAGAAGGCAGAGGAGACAGAGATTATTTATTATGATTGTTATATCCTTATTGTTTGTGTCTTTATTTGTAAGTATTAATACATTATCAAAGGGTGACGGCGGAAATTATTCGGCATATCAAGAGGTATACGTGCAGTCAGGAGATACACTATGGTCTATAGCAAAAAAACATTATGGGAATTCTATTGATACCAGAGAAGCTGTTTATGCTATATGTGAGAGTTCAGAAATAAAGGGAGATTACATATATACAGGGCAGCTATTAAAACTTCCGGTTTTTGACTGATTAATAATAACTATTAACTCTTAAGCCAGGGGGATTGTCGGTTTTTTATAGCTACAATAAAAAGTTCTATAATAAATGTTGGGGTGCTACAAAATAAAATTCGCAAAAGCAGACAGATGACAGATTGAATTGCTACTACCTGTTTAAATCATTTATATTAGCTTTCTCGATAATGGATTTCCAGTCTTATCTATTTTTTGTTTAGACAATTCTCACATTATGAACCGCAAGAAAAAGAAGCGTTCATGGGAGAAAGTTACAAGTGCTATAGTAGAAAATTGCTCATTTTTAGGGTTTACCTCACACTATTGACAAAGAGCCAAAAAAGCTCTTCAAGCAAAATGCTTGAGAGCTTTTTTTATGATGTTTTTTGACTTTATGTGTCTTTTTAGGCACTTAAACATATTCTGTTAAATGGGGGTGATTAAAATACTTGTAACCACAACGTACAATAGGCTTGAGGCTGTAGATTATGCCAGAAAATGGGCTTATTTAAGAAACCCTAAATATTATGATTTCAGCATGATTGGCGGGGATTGCACTAATTTTGCATCTCAGTGCCTCTATGCCGGGTGCAATGTAATGAATTATCCGGCTTGGTATTATGAATCCAGCGACAATCGCTCACCATCATGGACCGGAGTCGAGTTTTTATATGATTTTTTAATAAAAAACAATGGTTTAGGGCCAAGAGGAATAGAAACTGAAATTGATAAAATTAAACCGGGGGACATTGTACAGTTGAAGTTTGAACCGGGAGGTTTTGTACATTCTCCTGTAGTAGTTGAAACAGGTTATCCTGTTAAACCTTCAAACTTACTTGTTGCAACTCACACATTTGATTGTGCAAGCAGACCTTTAGATACCTACAGCTATATAGAAGCCAGATTCATACATATTACCGGAGTGGGAAAAAATATGTAAACTTTAAAAGGGGCTGCCCGTAAAACGGCCTCTAAAAAAAATAATGTGCAAAAAGATTAAGTCCGCCACACATATGTGGCGGACTTAATCTTTTTTATATAAGGTTGGTAAAAAAATACGTCTTGACCCTAGCTTTTTGAGCCGTTTCAAGCCGTATTTCTTGTTTTTAAATAGCTTATTTGTGCAATTTACTATTGTAAAATAATTTTGCTGCTACACCCTTTATGTTTTATACTATTCTCCGTCAAACCGATGAATGAAATTTTTTTGCCGCGTGTTGTTGCCCCTAAAAGGCATCAGAGCGCACTGCCTCCATGCCTCAACTGTAGGTGGAGAGAACCGTGTTGTCACAAGCGCCAGAGCACCCTTAGTCCTCCGCCTTGAAAGAACTGAAAAATCCTCTAAAATCTTTCATCATTTCGGGATGGGGAATAGTATTAGAGCCTTATTTTATTAATTTTTTTAAATAATCCAATGAGTAATTAAGCTGATCGTCAGTTCCGGAATTAGAAGCCTTTATTTCCATATCGGGCTTAATGCCTTTTTTATTAATATATGCACCTGAGGGAGTGTAATATTTTGCAATTGTAAGCTTAATACCGCTTCCGTCCGGGAAGTTGAAAACCCCTTGAACCAATCCTTTACCATAAGAAGTTTCACCTACAAGTAATCCTCTTTTGTAATCTTTAACTGCACCTGAAAGAATCTCCGAGGCGCTTGCAGTATTGCCGTTAATCAGTACAACCAGCGGAATATCAAGATATTCGTTGTCATTAATATAATCATCTTCTCTTTTATCTGATACGTCAGTGGTGTAGAATAAAAGACCCTTAGGCAGAAGCTGGGTAGCTATACTATTAAGGGAATCTACAGTACCTCCGCCATTATTTCTTAAATCAAGTACAAGCCCCTTGTATTTCTTGGCATTCATAATTGCAGCTTTAAAATCATCCGGTGATTTCTCGGCAAATTCAGAAAGCTTTATATAGTATATATCGCCATATGGTTTTTCTTCTACTGTCGAAAGTTCAATAGTGGACCTTTTAATTGATAGGTTAATAATTTCGCTGCCTCGTTTTATCTTAAATGACATTGGCGCATTATCTTTCAAGGATTCATTTGATAGTCCTCTGATGTAATAAACAACAGAACTAAAGGTATCAGCTGTTATATTTTTCCCGTCTACAGATAAAATTACATCATGTGCAAGAATCCCGGCGTTAGCAGCAGGGGAGCCTTCTGTTACACTTTCAATTACTGCTCCGCCTTGCCCCTGATCATAATATACTGCAATTCCTATACCTGAATAAGAACTGCCTAAATAACCAAGTAGCATTGAAAATTCCTCTTTTGTAAAGTACTCAGAGTAAGGATCGTTCAAACTGGCAGTCATACCTTTGGCTGCGGTGTCAATCATTTTATTCTCATCATAGTCAAGAGAAAAGTAATTTTTTATTAGACTTTCTATCCTAACAAGTTTACTTTCTCTTAAACAACTATATACTCCGGAAAAAAATGACAGAGTACCTATTATGATCAGAGATAATGACAGCACAATATAAAACTTTTTTTTTGAAATCAAGATATCACCTCTAAGCTATTATATTAGATAAATCAGGCGGCAATGCTGCCGCCTGAAAAATTAATTTACATAATTTAATGGATTTTGTCTTGCACCGTTAACTGACACTTCAAAATGTAAATGTGGGCCGGTTGAATTACCGGTTGAACCAACTTTAGCAATAGTCTGACCTTTTGAAACTGATGCACCTGCGCTAACAAGCAGTGAGCTGCAATGTGCATATAATGTAGTTATACCATTACCATGTGAAATTACTACATATTTGCCATAAGAAGAACTGTTGCCTGAAAACAGTATGGTTCCTGAATCAGCAGCGACAATGTCAGCACCAAAAGCACCTCCGATGTCTATACCGGTATGATTCTTATAAACCTTATCAATTGGGTGGAACCTGTTGCCAAAACCACTGGTTACTATTCTGGCTGATGGGCAAGGCCACTGCATTGTACCTGTACCTTTAGTTGTTCCGGTACTTGGTTTAGATGATCCCTGAGCCTTTTGTTGCCGCAGCCGCTCTGCTTCTTCTTGCTGCTGCTTTATAAGAGCTTGCTTAATTAAATTCTCTACACGTGTTTCCTCAGCTTCTTGTTCCTTGATCTGCTGCTGAATCACAGTTTCCTGAGATGCAAGCTGGCTTACAATTTGTCTCTGACTTTCTTGCTTTACAACTAATGTTGATTTCATTTCAGCAAGTGTAGCTTTTCTGGTAGCTTGCTCATTTCTGTCATTTTCAATGTCTGCCTTCTGCTGAGCTATTTTTTCCCTGACAGCTTTTCTTTCTTCTAAAACCTTATTATCATAATCTAAAAGACTTTTAACTATTTCGACATTTGATATAAAATCAGAAAAATCGCTGGAACCAAATAAAATTTCAAAGTATGTTGTAGTACCATTTTCATACATGATTCTTGCTCTGGTTTTAAAAGATTCAAACTGCTTCTTGCATTGTTCTTCTGCCTGTGAAAGTTCAACTTCCTTTTGGCTGATTTTCGCATTGCTTTCATTTATCTGAGATTGAACGGCAGATATCTGAGAACCTAAAGAAGCAACTTCTGTATCTATCTTTGCTTTATCTTCCTGAGCAACTTTTTTCTGGCCTTGCACACCTGAAAGCTGTTTCTGTGCTTCCTTGCGCTGGTTCTGAGCTTCAATAAGCTGTCTGTTTAAACTGGTGGTGGAGGCGGCATTAGACAGGTTAACAAACAGAGCAGATAATAAGGTCATAATAAATACAATTAAAACTAAAAGAGAAACCAGTGCCAATAATTTTTTCTTTCTTCTCATTAGAATCCCCCCATCAAACCTTTAGATGACGGCTGGTTGAAAGCGTGCTTGCGGAAGCACCCATAAAACATCCGAATAAAGCAACCAGCAGTGATACCGGTAAAAATATATCTGAAGGGGAGTAGAGCTTTAACAAATCAAATACACCAATTACGGATTTGTAAAGATAAGCGTAGCCTATACTTGTAATTAAAATAGATATAAGGCTTCCTATAATGCCAATAAATATACCTTCAATAACAAAAGGCCACCTAATAAACCAGTTTGTAGCCCCAACAAATTTCATTACATGAATTTCTTCCGATCTGGAAGCAACCGAAAGCTTAATTGTATTAGATATAATGAAGAGTGATACAAACATAAGGATAAGCATTGATATAAAGCTTGCATTCTTTATAAAACCAGTTGCATTTATAACATTATCAACAACTTCCTGACGGTTTTTTACTTCCGCAACTCCCGGAATTTTTGCAATTTCATTAGCTGTTTTCTGGGCAAGGCTTAAGTCGACAAGTTTTATTTTAACACTATTGCGAAGAAAATCCTCGCCTTCTAGACCTTCAAGGGCAACTGAATTTCCGCCAAGCTGTTTGGAATAATTATCAAAGGCTTGTTTTTTGGTCTCTAAAGTAGCAGTATTTACATTTTTTGCGGTTTTTATTTGATTATATATAGATTGCGCTTCTTCATCACTTAAGTTTATGTCTATAAATGCCTGTATTTCACATTGTGATTTTATTTGATCCCCTAAATAATTAACATTTAGCGTAAACAAAAGAAATACACTGAATAAAAACAAACAGCAGCTAATAGTAAGCACAGAAGAAATTGTCATAAGTCCGTTATTAGCCATGCCTGAAAGAGCGGTTTTGGTATAATATTTTGTATTAATCGCCAAGGTGATAAACGCCTCCTTCTACATCACGAACAAGCTGTCCGTCGTCAATAGTTAACAGGCGCTTAGGCCTTGAATTTACTATCTCTGCTGCGTGCGTTGCCATTAAAACAGTAGTACCGCTTCTGTTAATTGATTCAAGAGTATCCATTATCTCCATAGCAACCAGAAGGTCTAAGTTTCCTGTAGGCTCGTCCGCTAAAATAACAGTAGGCTTATTTACAAGCGCACGTGCAATAGAAACACGCTGCTGTTCGCCTCCTGATAAATTATCAATTGCTGAACGTGCCTTATTGGAAAGACCAACCTGATCTAAAACAATAGGAACTCTGTGTCTGATTGCTTTTTGGCTGGCACCGACAATCTGCATAGCAAAAGCTACGTTTTCGAATACAGTTAACTTTCTTAGAAGCTTAAAATCCTGATATACCATTCCAAGACTTCTTCTTAGATAAGGTATTTCATTTCTGGTTAAGCTGGAAATTTCTACGCTATCTACATATATTCTTCCGGAGGTTAGGTTTTCTTCCCGCATTAAAAGCTTCATAAGAGAAGATTTGCCGGCACCGCTTTTTCCGGTTAAATACACAAATTCTCCCTTTTCAATTTTAAAGGATACATTATCCAAAGCTTTTGTACCTGTCTGGTAAATAAGGGAAGCATTGTCAAATTCAATCAATTAAAACACCTCAAATTTTATTGGGATTAGATTCTAAGTATTTCTTAACCATCATGGCAACTTTGAATACTATAGCATCGTCAAAGACACGAAGGTCAAGCCCGGTAAGTTTTTGAACTTTATCTAACCTGTAAACTAAAGTGTTTCTATGAACATAAAGCTGACGAGAGGTTTCCGATACGTTTAAATTCTTATCAAAGAACTTTTGAATTGTCAGTATGGTTTCATGGTCAAGAGAATCAATGGATTCCTTTTTGAAAACCTCATCAAGAAAAAGCTTACAAAGAGTGGTGGGAAGCTGATAGATAAGTCTGCCGATACCCAAATTGTTATAGCTTATTATTGAACGGTCGGTATCCATTACCTTACCGACTTCAAGGGCAACGTGAGCTTCTCTGTAACTCTTAGCAAGATCCTTCATGTCATCAACTGTTGTTCCTATACCGATTGAGGCATTGACCATAATTTCCGAATTCAACGTATCAATTATTGATTTAGCAAGCTTTTGCAAATCTTTATCCGAAGCATTGGATTTTACTTCTTTAACAATAGTAATATCCCTGTCGTCAATACGAATTATAAAATCTTTGCTCTTGTCCGGAAAAATATTAGAAATTACATCAAATGCAACAAGATCGGGATCGTCAATGACACGTACCGTCATAACAACCCTTAAAACATCGGTATCAATGTGAAGGTCTTTAGCTTTTGTATTAATGTCACCTGTCAAAATGTTGTCAAGAAGGACATTCTTTACATAGTTTATCTTGTCAAACTTTTCATCGTAGAATTGCTTAATGCCAAGAATTGATACAGAGAGAATGCTTGCATCCTTTCTGGCCTCATCATCTTCGCCTTCAACAAAAGCAATAAAATCAGTTTTTCCCCGAACTCCTCCGCCGATAAAAGTGTAGCCGGAAGACGCAAATATCTTACCTGGCTCGTTGCACTGACGCACTACTTCATCCAGTATTGCTTCAATGGCAGAGATATCATTAAAGGAACGTATAGTGTCATTTCCTAGTATAATTCCAGTAGGCCGACCAAAGGCCTCCTTCAACTGATAAATTATTGTTTGAAAAAATTTGTTTGACATATTTAATCCTCCTGGTTGTTTATTACCGGGTACACTTACATATATATTATACTTTTTTTGTCAATATTGCAAGAAAAAAATAATATACTTTTAGTAAAATTTTTAGATTTATGACATTTTTATGAATTTTTGGAGTTAATGTAACCTTAACAAGCTTGCCGCATAAAATATCAAAAGGAGCCGCATTTATATCCGAGAGCATACTTTTATTCTCTCGTATGCGAAAGGAGAGAGAAAATGCTTGTTGTTTTATCATCAATCACAACGGCTGAGCGAATTAAAAAAGTACTAGCAACAGAAAATATAAAATCTGAAATAGTGCAGACTCCCAAAATCATATCGGAAGGCGGCTGTGGCTATTCCCTCAGACTATCTCCGATATATGAAGAAAATGTTATCCTTGCTGCAAAGCAGCTTAAGGTAAGTATAAGGGGTATCTATGACGAAGAAGGTACAAAAAATAATATGACCTATAATAAGAGGTGATTGTATGATATATCTTGATAATGCCGCGACAACATGGCAGAAACCTCCTGAGGTTTATGATGCAGTAATGTATGCCATGAAAAATGCTTCAAGCCCCGGACGCGGAGCATATAGCGGAGCAAGACGGGCTTCAGATATAGTGTTTGAGGCAAGAGAAAGATTAGCAAGTCTGTTTAATATTGACTATCCCGAAAGGATTGCGTTTACTTGTAATTCTACTCAAGCTTTAAATACCGGCTTGAAGGGAATTGCTGAATCAGGAGATACCATCGTTATAAGCTCTATGGAGCATAATTCCGTGCTTAGGCCTGCATATAAAATGAAAGATCAGGGCGTGAATCTTAAAATTGTTAATGCAGATAAAAATGGTATTGTGAATCCGGAAGAGATTCAAAAGGCTCTTTACGGAGGGACCAAACTCCTGTGTTTGAATCATGCTTCAAATGTGTGCGGCAGTGTGAATGATATAGAAAAAATCGGCAGTATGGCAAAAAAAATGGGCGTAATTTTCATGGTTGACGTTGCTCAAAGTGCCGGTACAATTCCTATAGACGTTAAGAAATGCAATATAGATATCCTGGCCTTTCCCGGACACAAAGGGCTGCTTGGCCCCCAAGGTACGGGAGGCATTTACATAGGAGAAGGGATAACTTTAAAAACTTTGACTGAAGGAGGAACCGGCAGTCTTTCCGAAAGTTATTACCAACCTGACATTCTGCCTGACCGGTATGAAAGCGGAACTTTAAATGTACCCGGAATAGCAGGGCTTTCCGCCGGCTGCAAATTTATTTTGAAGCATGGTATTGACAGTATTGCAAAGTCAGAGAGAGAATTAACAAAAATGCTTGCCGAAGATTTATCTGTAATACCGGGGGTAAAACTATATGGAACAGGCGACTACCTTAATAATGCCGCAGTACTGTCTATTACCACACCGATGGACTGTGTGGAACTATCCGGAAGGTTAAATTCCGAATATAAGATCAGTACCAGAGCAGGCTTGCACTGTGCTCCGCTGGCTCATAAAACTCTTGGCACTTTTGAGAGCGGAACAACAAGGTTTTCGCCGGGCATATTTAATACAAAACGTGATATAAAGCAAACTGCTTATGCAGTAGAAAAGATTTTACAGCAATAAAAAATACCAACCGGTCGGTTGGTATTTTTTATTAACTTATATCAAGCATATCAAGATATAATGACCCGTTTTTGGAAATATAATCTTTTCTGCCGTCAAGATTAGAGCCCAAAAGCATTTCAAATATTTCGGAAGTTTGGACAGCATCATCAGGCATAACCTTTATAAGCCTGCGGGTTTCGGGATTCATGGTGGTCATCCACATCATTTCCGGCTCGTTCTCACCAAGGCCCTTTGAACGCTGTATACCAAATTTGCACTCTTCCTTTTCAAGCTTATTAAGGATTTCGGATTTTTCCTTTTCGTCATATGCAAAGAAAGTACGTGGCTTCTTTTCTTTTGTAGTTATTTCAAAAAGCGGAGTTTCTGC
This sequence comes from Bacillota bacterium, assembly GCA_030705805.1. Lineage (GTDB taxonomy): Bacteria > Bacillota > Clostridia > CAKSNL01 > HGM11501 > JAUZPY01. Next base: position 43,502 of record JAUZPY010000003.1, read on the forward strand.
AATAAATACCTTGTTTTCTGAAATCAGAGTAGGTACCAGTCTGTGAAGCATAGTAAGAATTAAAGTTCTGATTTGGAAACCGTCAACATCCGCATCAGTACATATAATTACTTTAGTATAGTTAAGTGCGTCAATGCTAAAGGTGTTAAATTCCTTATTAAACTTTGATTTTATTTCAATACCGCATCCTAAAACCCTGATTAAATCCATTATAATTTCATTATTAAAAATTTTATTATAATCAGATTTTAAGCAGTTTAATATTTTACCTCTTACTGGAATAATTGCTTGAAATTCAGAATTTCTTCCCTGCTTACAGGAACCCAAAGCGGAGTCACCCTCAACAATGTAAAGCTCCCTTCTGTCAGGGTCTTTTACACGGCAGTCAACGAATTTCTGGACCTTATTTGTTACGTCCATTGATGCGGACAGCTTCTTCTTTAAAGTGTTTCTTGTACGCTCTGCCGTTTCTCTGCTACGCTTATTTAACAGTACCCGATCAGCTATTTTGTCAGCTTCCGCTTTATTCTCTATAAAATATACTTCAAGGTTATGACGTAGGAAATCTGTCATTGCTTCTTGTATAAAGCTGTTGGTTATTGCCTTTTTTGTTTGGTTAGCATAGCTTGTCATAGTTGAAAAGCTGTTGGTAACAAGAATAAGGCAATCCGCAACATCGTTAAAGGTTATTTTGGATTCATTTTTTTGATACTTATTTGTTTGCTTTATGTACTGATCTATTGCATACACAAAAGCATTTCTTGTTGCTTTATCAGGAGATCCTCCATGTTCAAGAAAACTGGAATTATGGTAATACTCAAGAAGCGTAACAGACGGAGAAAAGCAAAAAGCAGCCTGCATTTTAAGCTTATACAAAGGCTTGTCCTCACGGTCACGGCCTTTACGCTCTGATTCAATATATCTAGTTTGAGTAAAAGCGGTTAAATTTGCAACTTCATCCACATAGTCAATTATGCCCTTTGAGTAGCAAAATTCATATTTTTGCATTCCCTCATCAGTTTCATCGTATAGAACAAAAGTAAGGCCTGCATTAACAATTGCCTGCTTTTTTAACAAATCCATAAAAAACTCAAGAGAAATGTCAATAGCCGTAAACACATCAAGATCAGGCCGCCATTTTTGAATAGTATAAGTCTTTTTCGAGCCTGTTTCTATCTTTATTAAGCCGCCTACATTTTCACCTTTTTCAAAATGCAGGGAATAAGAATACCCATCTCTTGATACGTCAACGTCCATATATTCGGAACTATACTGGGTGGCACAGGCACCGAGTCCGTTAAGACCTAAGCTGAATTCATAATTTTCTCCGCTGTCATTATTATTGTATTTACCTCCGGCGTACAGCTCGCAAAATACAAGTTCCCAGTTATAGCGGTTTTCCTTACTATTAAAATCAAGGGGAATTCCGCGTCCATAGTCCTTGACCTGGATTGATTTATCTTTGAATCGTGTTATTTCAATAACTTTCCCAAAGCCTTCTCTTGCTTCATCAATAGAGTTTGAGAGAATCTCAAAGAACGAATGCTCACAGCCCTCAAGGCCGTCAGATCCAAATATGACACTGGGACGCTTTCTTACACGGTCAGCACCTTTTAATGACTGTATAGATTGGTTATCATAAGTTTCTTTTGCGTTCATCTGAACACTTTCATCCTTTCGCTTTTAACTGATTATTCTGCAGCTTGATTTTCGGCTGAAACAGGATTTGATGTTTCAGAGCCGGATGATGAGGGGGAAGTGCCGGAGCCCCCCTGAGTTTGACTGCTATCTTGAGAAGTTGCAACTGGAGATTGTGGCTCGGGGGCTTGGGCTTCCGGTGTTTGAGTTTCAGGAGCCGGGCTTACAGTTGTTGTTGATGGCACCTCAGCTTGAGGAGCTTGAGTTGTTGCCTGAGTTGAGGGGGATGAAGAAGGTTGAGATGAAGCCGGCGAAGAAGTAGTGCTCTGAGAAGTCTTAGGCGGTGTAGCCTGAGAAGAATGAGCTGTGGATGATCCCGGCGCAGCCTGAGAAGAAAAAGTTGATTTAGTGGAATCTCCGACATCTATAATTTCATCTTTAGGCTGATAATAGCTTTTGGATTCAAACTTTCTTGAAACTTCCTGACCATCAACTTTTACAATACGGTAAGTAGAACAAGTAACCCCATTTACACCTTTTGATTCAACTTTTATTTTACCGGGTTTAAGCCAATCTACAACTTTAGTCTGTGTATTGTAGGGAATAGAGGAGGCTGTTGAGGTTTCCATAACAACCTCAAAGTTCTCTGTTTTTGTACCGCGAATTTCGATACAAACATTTTTATCAGGTGTAGTGTGAGCGATAACCTTTATCGGGTAGTCTGTATTGTTCCTGAAAACAAAGTCAATGTTTCCCCAGTCTACGGTTGCATCTCGGCCGAGAGGTACATATCCGACAGTAAACATATGACAAGTTCTTTTTACAACTTCAAGATTTGAATAGAGGACAGCATTATAAAGAGTAGAGGATACCTGGCAAATACCGCCTCCGTATTCCTGTACCGTTTCTCCGTTGACATATGCGCCTGCAAGCAAAAAGCCGGCTTCCGGAGTTCTTTTGCCTACAGCTCCATTATATGAAAAGCTTTCCCCGGGCATATAGATTTTTCCGTTTATTTTAGAAGCAGCAAGGGCAATGTTTGAAGAACGATTAGCGTTGCTGCTTGAATAGCTGGTACTGAAAGAACCAAGAGAATCTCTGAACAAAGCTTTTGTCAGTTCTTCCTTTGTATGCTTTGCCAAAACAATTTCAGCCGGGATATTATAAGTTTCGTGCGCTTTCCGGTGACTGTTAATGATAGCTTGTGCTTCTTTTTCATTAAAATAAATATAGTTATAGCCGGGTGTAACTACGATATTTCCATCCACTTTTTTATAGGTTGCATCTATAGCTTTAACCATAGAGGAACTGTTAATTAATTCATCAAGGTCAAAAGGAAGGGGAGCCATATCCTCTTTAGCAAAAGCAAGCTTTCCGAAATTCAGATTTTGCATAGCTTCTAAAACAGTATTTTTTGATGTTACAGGGTTAATTGTATATGCAGACTCACCGTTTGTAACAACTATAGCATAGTCTGAAAGTTTATAGGTGGCTTCAACTTTAGGATCATAGTTCGTATGTGCTGACATTACATCTTGAAAAATATCAGAGTCAATGGACACTTCATATTTTATAGATACTTTTCCGCCAAATAATGATTTTAAGCAAGGAGCTATACTTGAAAAAAATCCCGAATGACCTATTTCATATGCGTTTTCTGCTGTTGACACACTGTCAAAGGAAACACCAAGCTCAGGATAAGTAACGCTAAAATAATCCCCCTCTGCATCAATATGCAGTTTATCCTTTGCTTTGGACCCTACTTCTTGTTTAATTGCCTTAGAAGCTTCGTCTACTGTCATTCCGGAAAGATTCAGCGTACCGGAAGAAATGCCTTTCAAAATTGTATCTCCCGATGACATTGCAAATACAGTGATGGCAACAATAACCACCAATGCAACAAAAGATGCGCAAGCAATAATCAGCTTTCTATTCACAGCCGCTGTTTTATTGTTCAAAATTAATCCCCCTCTGACAATTTATCTCATTTTTTATTATAACAAAAATAATTTTAATAGTAAACAGTTATTTTAAATAAAATAATTTAGAACTACTTTATACTATTTTATCTATAAATAAAAAAGCCTTGTAATTTAAGACAAAGCTTTTTTATATGAAACCTTGAGTCCTAATCGATACATTTTTTATATATAAACAAAAAGGCATTTTTATTCCTATATAATAAGTGTAATAAAAATTTTTTACAAATTTTAGCAATAATATACATATATTTTAATTTTATAGTATTTACAACTATAAAAACAGGTGCTATAATATTTGCAAAATGCTAAAAAGGATGGGATTAAATTGCCAATTAAGGTAACAGTTTGGAACGAATTCAGACATGAAAACAAGGAAGAGCGTATTAGAAAAGTTTATCCTGACGGTATTCATGCTGTAATAGCAGGCTTTTTAAAGGAAGCCGGAATGGACGTTACATGTGCCACTCTTGATATGCCTGAACATGGGCTTACCAAAGAGGTACTTGATAATACAGACGTGCTTATTTGGTGGGGACATATGGCTCACCATGAAGTACAGGATGAAATTGTTGAAAGAGTATATAACAGAGTGCTTGACGGAATGGGTTTAATCGTGCTTCATTCAGGTCATGCATCCAAGATATTCAGTAAGCTTATGGGTACAAGAACAGATAGATTAAGATGGAGAGAATCGGGGGATACAGAGCTTATTTATTGCGTTAATCCCGGTCATGAAATCTGTGACGGCTTAGATGAAGTAATTAAAATTCCCGAGGAAGAAATGTATGGCGAATATTTTGATATACCGCAGCCTGACGAACAGGTATTCCTCAGCTGGTTTTCTGGGGGAGAACTTTTCAGAAGCGGCTGCTGCTGGAGAAAAGAAAAAGGAAAGGTTTTCTACTTCAGACCAGGCCATGAAGCTTACCCTATATACTACATGCCGCAAATTCAAAAGGTTATAATAAATGCGGTTAAGTGGGCTGCTCCAAAGGCTAATATGAAGCTTACCACAGGCTTTACAGGCGAGCCAATGTATAAAAGAGACTAATTTATTTAATAAATTACTATAGCAAAAAAGCAGGCGCCGTTAACGGCGCCTGCCTTTTTGCTGAAAAGAAATATTTTTACAGCAATATATCTATTATTTTATCTCGTAAACTTGGGAGAAATTCAGAATTTCTGGGATAATCTTCAAATGTAATGTCCATATTAGCAGCATCCACGACAATTTCAAGGGCTTTTTTCCTGCCAACCTTTTTTTCAAGGAGTCTTAATGCGGAAATATCCTGAAGTCCTTCATAAAAAATTAAGGCTCTAATAGAAAGATATGGGCCGTTTTTACCGGGATATACGGTGAAGGCATCTCCTGAAGGAAACCGACCTTCAGCACCGGTTGTCAGATAAGGATTAATTTCATAGTTTGAAAGCTCGCTGTAATAGAAATTATAACCCCATTGCAAAAATCCTTTCAACTTATATTTATATAATTGAAGACCCATAATACGGTTACGATAGCTGGGCATAGACAAGTAACGGTTGCTTACTTTATAGTGATGCCCGCAGCAATAATAAATCCATTGGTTATCTACTTTGTGAGAAAG
>JAUZPY010000030.1 GCA_030705805.1 Bacillota bacterium
GGAGCGGGGAACAAAACATGCGCTTGAACTGATAGAAGGCGTTCACTCCGGTTATAAGGCCTTTTTAGTGTTTGTCATTCAAATGAAGGGTGTGAAATACTTTACGCCTTATAAGGAGATGGATCAAGCATTTTGCCGGGCGCTTTTAAAAGCGAAGCAAAACGGGGTACACATTGTAGCTTTTGACTGTAATGTAACAGAGGATAGAATCAGTATTGCTGACAGGGTAAAATGTATTGTATAAAGCATTTGTGGGACTTAAGGCAAATAGGTGTTGAAATTAAAACCTTTTTATGGTATAATATTTAAATAATTGGTTTAAAGGAAGACAAATATGATCTATAATTCTTTTAGTGAGGCTGAAACAGAAGCCTTGGGAGAAAAGCTTGCAGAAGAATATAAAGGCAGTCCCACTTTTTTGCTTTATGGAGATTTAGGTGCCGGTAAAACTGCTCTTACCAGAGGGTTGGTAAAAGGGTATGGAAGCAGTGACCTTGTATCAAGTCCCACTTTTACTATAGTCCATGAATATGATGGGGAAAAGACCGTATATCATTTTGATTTGTACCGTCTTATGGATGAAGAGGAACTTGATGATATTGGATTTGAGGATTATTTTAAGGAAGGTACAGTTAGAATTATAGAATGGCCTGACTCATTTTCTCAAATGATGCCAAAGGATTCCATAAAGGTAAAAATAGCACGGGGAGAAAAAGATAACGAAAGAGTAATTGAGGTAATAGGATGAATATACTTGCTATTGAATCCTCTGCTTTAGCAGCCGGTGCAGCTGTAACGGTAGACGGGGTTCTGAAAGCTGAGAGCATTGTAAATAACAGCCTTACTCATTCAGTTACGCTTTTGCCAATGGCGGAAGATGTAATAAAAAGGTCTGAACTTACCATAAATGATATAGATTTGTTTGCCGTATCAACCGGACCCGGCTCATTCAGCGGTTTAAGAATTGGTGTTACATTGGCAAAAACTCTTGCATACGGATGTGGGAAAAAAGCTGTAGGGGTTTCAACCTTAAAAGCAATAGCCTATAATTTGCCGTATGCTGACAGGCTTATTTGCCCGATTATGGATGCCAGAGGTGACCGTTTATATAATGCTTTATATAAATGGGAGAACGGAAAGCTCATTGATATTGCAGCACCAAGAGCTATTACAGCAGGCTCTTTAGCAGAAGAGATAACCGAAAAAGTTATATTTATAGGTGATGGGGTCTTTCGGTTTAAGGAGTATTTTGAAGAGAGGCTTGGAAACAAGGCATCTTTTGCCCCGATTCATTTATGTAATGCAAGGGCATCATCAGTAGCAGCTCTTGCTATATCAGAAGACAGTATAAATCCTATGGATTTAAATCCTGTATACTTAAGGCCTTCCCAGGCAGAACGAGAACGGGAAAATAAATAAGATTGGAGATATAGATATGATAGCACTAGGATGTGACCACGGCGGATATCAGCTAAAGGAATTTATAAAGAAACATCTTGAAAATAAGGGTATTGAATGTAAAGATTACGGAACCTATTCAGAGGAAAGCGTAGATTACCCAGTTTATGCACAAAAGGTGTGCGAAGCGATTCAAAAGGGTGAATGCGATAAGGGTATATTATGCTGCGGCACAGGTATAGGTATTTCTATTTCTGCCAATAAATTTAAAGGGATTCGCTGCGCATTACTAAGGGAATCTTTTTCCGCAAGACTTACAAAGGAGCACAACAATGCAAATGTTATAGCTTTAGGCGGGAGAGTAACCGGTACAGAACTGGCAGCAGATATAGTTGATACATGGTTAGATGCTAAGTTTGCCGGAGGCAGGCATCAAAACAGAATCGATATAATTTCAAGCTTTGAAAAATAAAATTATAGGTGGGGATAAATTATGATTTGCCCATTTTGCGGATTTGAAGAAACAAAGGTACTTGATACAAGGGATACAGATGAAAATACCACAGTAAGAAGGCGCCGTGCTTGTCTTTCCTGCGATAGGAGATTTACTACCTATGAAAAAGTTGAACATGTTCCGGTAATGGTGGTAAAAAACGATGGCAAGAGAGAACTTTTTAACAGAGAAAAGATTTTAACAGGTCTTTTAAAAGCTTGTGATAAAACTGAAGTATCTGTAAAAGATGCAGAAAAAATAGCCGAGTCTATAGAAAATGAAATTTACAACTCAATGAAAAAAGAGGTTACATCAAGACAAATAGGTGAAATGGTTATGGATAGACTTAAAGATGTCAACGACATAGCTTATGTAAGGTTTGCATCTGTTTATCGCCATTTCCAGGATGTAGGGTCATTTATTGATGAACTTGAGGCACTTATTAAAAACAAAAGACCTGGGGAATAAAAATTGAGTAGGTGTATCCGGATCTATTTTAACATCGTTTTTAATGACAGTGTTATGAGGCAACATAAAGCATTAATCAGGGATTTTTATGTAGGGGAGATTACTCTTTAACAGATAATGTGGATAGGGTACATTAAAAAAAAGTGTTTCTTATTACATTCCGGATCAGAGCTAATCCGGTAAGGGGAATAATGCTTTCTGAATAAATAAGCTTTGTCACTATTAAGAGCAGTATTAGCTTTAAATTCAGGATTGATAGTGGTTACCGCAGCAAAGCATAAGTACATATGTTTAAAAGTGGCAGATAAGGCCCTACTTTAAAAAATTTCTGCTAGCATTATAAAAAAAGAATCCATCAACAGTTCATCTGTTGATGGATTCTTTAAAAAAGCCGCTTATAGCGGCTTTTTTATTTTATTTAATATGAGCCATTCTCAAAAAAACAACTGTGTTTTAAAGTGGTGTCTAAAATTTTGGGGTTTTCTACTCTGCTTCAGCTTTTGAATCTGTGGAATCTTCTATGATGGCTTCATTTTGCTCATCAGTTAAAGTAACCCCTGCATTAGAAACATTTAAAGTATCTGCCTTTTCGGGATTAGAATTTTCAGGAGTTGTATTTTCGGCAGCTTCCTCGCCTGTTACATTCTCGATAGCTACAATTTCACTATCTAAAGGTTCAATATTTGTATTTTTAGAAGCCTTCTCATTTTCAATATTAGGCTCAGAAGGGATGCTGTTTTCATTTTTATCTTCATAAGCATTTGCTTCATATTCTGAATAGCCATACTTATTTTCATAACCGTACTTAGTATAACCGTATCTTTTGAAATAACCGTACTTACCGCCATATTGACCATAGCGCCCGTAACGTCCATATTTTGAATACTTTGTGTAATATGATCCGTACCTGCCATAATAATGGCCATATCTGTATGAAAATTTATCATGATCAACAGCGTTCATGATAAAGCCAAGAAGGTTGCCGTTGATCTGATTTACAGCCTTTACTGCGGCTGCTAAGCTGTCTTTGGTTGTAGTATCTTGACGCACTATGAGGACTGTCCCTGTCACCTTACGGCTTAAAATTGCAGCATCGGTAACCACGTTAATAGGGGGAGCGTCAACAAATATATAATCAAAGTCCTTTGCAAGCTCATCCAGTAGAATATCCATGGATTGAGACGATAATAACTCTGTGGGGTTGGGCGGAATTGTACCCGCCGGAATTATAAAAAGGTTTTTGTAACATGATTCCAAAACATTGGTTACTTCACTAAAACCACCTAATCTGTCTGCAAGTCCCGGAGATAAAGGAAGCCCCATTGCCTTGTTGACCATGGGCTTTCTCATATCAGCGTCAACTATTAAAACCTTTGAACCTAACTGAGCAAAAGTGATCGCAAGGTTAATACAGGTGGTGGTTTTACCGGCTTCCATGTATGGGCTTGTGATAACAATATGCTTCTTTTCATACTTATTCATTAAAAACAACAAATTAGTTCTTGCTGCTTTATAAGATTCTTTAGCATAAAAACTGGTTTTTTCTGTAATTATTGTAGGGCGAATCTCTTCTTGTACAATATCTTGATGCTTTTTTGCCAATTACTGCCCCCCCTTTTCTTCAGCCGGTCCATCTTCTATAAGAGGAATTGATCCAATAACCGGCAAGTCGGCAAAGAGTGATGTTAAATCATCTTCTGTAATTATCTTAAGGTTAACCTTTTCATACCCTGTAATACATAAAATTGACAATATAAAGCCTAAAAGTATACCAATTAATGTATTAGAAACAACATTAGGTGATGAAGGCTTAACCGGCAGGGTTCCTTCATCTATTAATGTTATATTACCTGTACCTAAAATAGCTCTGATATAACCTCTGTTCGGATCATCTGAATTAATAATTTTGTTATTTATTAGCGTTGAATCAGATATAACACGGGAAAAAGCATTAACCAGTATTAAAGCATGCTCAGGATTTGAGGAGTTTACTTTAACCTTAAAATGCTCAGTGCCGCTGGAAGATACAGACACCATATCTCTAAGATGATTGTTATCATAAACATCCCTGAGGTTTGAACTCTCAGCAACTTCATTAATAATCGCATCAGTTTTAATAAGATAAGTAATTGTACTTACAAGTTCTCCGGATACGGTATAATCAGCAGTGCTTATAGCACCCGCTGTCTGTCTTTTTTCATTTGCCTGTACATACAAGCTGGCAGTAGATGTATATAAGGGAGTAACAAATATTTTTGTAAAAATTAAAGCTAAAAAGCCTACAATAATAGTTGAAGCAATAATTATCGGTGCTTTTTTCAATATCATGAAAAATATCTGTCTGATATCCAGCTCCATAGAATAACCTCGTCTCTAAAGCGATTTATAGTAACTCATTTGAATTCTTGAATAATCTCACGCGCGAATATAATTTATTATACAACAAAACAGAAACTTTGTAAAGTACTTTAGGGAAATAATAGTTAAAAAACAGATTATATTGACACCGTAATTTATATGTTTATATAATGCTATTATAGCTTATATTAGCTTGTTAATAGTAAAAAAACAACAAAGGCGGTACTTATTTTTTATGAAAAAAAAGCATAAAATTAAGAGTTTGATTTTTATAGGTATAGCCCTGCTAATTTTCTCCCTGTGTGTTTGGCAGAGGGAAAATTTAAAAGCTTTATATATATATTTAACAAACGATAAAGAAGCTTTATCAATGCAGATAGAAGAGAACAAAAATGACCTTGAACAAAATTTACAGAAATATTCGCCAAGCATTACACGGGATTTTACTTTAGAAGAGGAAGAAAAAATAAAATCAGGAGAGCTTAGTGTTGATGACGCAATGGCGGAAATAACGAAAAAATCGGAGGGTTCCGGCACAAAAAAAGGTAATTCGGCTAATCTTAATAAATACAAAGGAAAAGAAGATGAGATAATAGGCAGGTATGTTGCTAAGCTATACAGCCTTAAAGCCTTTTATATAGGGCAGTTAGGACAGGTTGAAAGCAAGGCTAAGTCTGAATATGCATCTCTTAGTGCGGCAGAAAAGAAAAATCTTACTAAAGCAAGTTTTATTGCTAAATATGCCGGCTATGCTTTAAAGTTAATGGGTGAATGCGATTCTCAAGTAAATGGAATTTTAAGCGAACTTGAAACAGAGCTTTCTAGAGTAGGAGGAGACCTCTCGGTAATAAATGTTATAAGAAAGTCTTATGAAAATGAAAAGGCATTAAGAAAAGCTTATTATATTGATATGTTAAGCTAAAACCGGCTGTTAAAGCAATGGAGGTAAATAATGAAATTTAATTTTGCCAAGATGTTTCTGCCTATATTGGCATCAATATTATCCCTGATATTAATTTTTAATAGCTTGGCCGGTTTATTGTTTTCCGATGTTGACAGTAGCACTGAAGGCGGCAAATCTATATACACAATGGCAGAAGCGGGAATTGTTGCAGGTTATGGAGACGGAACCTTCGGGCCTAATAATATGCTGACAAGAGCGCAGTTTGTAAAAATAGTAAACAAGGTCTTTAAATATACAGTTCAAGTAGAAAACAAGTTTACGGATGTAAGCCAAAATGCATGGTATTATAAAGATATAGAGATAGCCCAAAGTATGGGATATATAAAGGGGTTCGGTGACGGCTCCTTTCATCCTGACGACTTGCTTACCAAAGAGCAGGTTTGCGTAATACTGAATAATATAATGAATTTTGAAATGCTGCCTATGGAAATAAATATAACTGATAAGGTTTCTGACTGGGCTAAAGACAGCGTTAAAAAATTGATATCAAACAGACTGCTTTCACTAAGCTCGGGCGGAGCATTTGGAGCATTAAAAAATATAACCAGAGAGGAAGTTTGCATTATTATGGCTAAGTTTGTTATGGCAGAGATTCCGGATATCGGAAGTTTAGATATTGACCAGCTGGAAAGAGAAGAACTTATGGCAAAAATGGAACGTATATCTAAAGCGATAAGAAATGACTTAATTAGCAGAACAGACAATGAAAATATTAAATCCTTGTTTTTAGAGATTGCTGTAAATATGGAAAATTACATGAAAGATTCAAGTTATGATTATAAAAGCAAGGCAAATGAGACAAAAGCTAATTACTATGGACTTACTACAGATGAAAAAAAAGAAGCAAAACGCCTCATAACCGAATTTTTTACTGATCCCAAATATATTGATGACCTTGAGGTTTTATATGATTTCTTTTTCTAAGGTATCGCCTGTACTTTAGTCCTTAGAATAAACATTTCTACAGACCTTAGATCTAGCACCTTGAAAGGTTGGCTGCAAGAATGAAAATATTAATAGATGCTGACGGCTGTCCTGTTGTGGACATTACAATTGCCGAAGCTATAAAAAGGAAGTTAGAGGTACTGCTTTTTTCCGATACAGCCCATGTATTTAACAGAGAAGGAGCAAAATGCATAACCGTTGACAAAGGTGCGGACAGTGTTGACTTTATGTTGATGAAATATATAGGGGCGCGTGACATGGTTATTACTCAGGATTACGGACTTGCGGCTATGTGCTTATCGGTTGGAGGATATGCTTTAAGGCAGGACGGAACTGAATATACCGGGGAAAATATTGATTTACTTTTAGAAGAACGATATCAGGCAAAAAAAGCCAGAATGGCAGGGCAGCACCAGAAGGGACATAAAAAAAGAGAACCGAAGGAGGACGAAGCCTATAGGGCTGCTCTGATAAAAATACTTGATAATCGGCTCTAGAAAACCAGAAGTTTTTATTTTCCTTTTAGTAAGCCAAAAAATAAAAGATTATAGATTAAAATTACAATTGTTTAAAGGCCAATATATTGAAGCGCTTAAGAAAGACAAAAAAACCACATGTTCAAAAATATTGAACATGTGGTTTTTCTTTAGCAAAAAAGATGTGTCTATCATCTTTTTATTAATTCATCTTTTATTGTTGTGCTGCTTTAGACTCTGCAATAACCTTTTGGGCAACTGTATCGGGAGCCTGTTCATAGCATAAGAAATCAAATGTAAAATATCCTCTGGCCTGAGTCATGGAACGAAGGTCGGTAGCATAGCTGGACATTTCACTCATCGGAACATCTGCTTCAACAACAGTCTTTCCTTTACTCTCCGCAGGGTTGGTGCCTATTACACGACCCCGGCGTTTATTAACATCACCGAAAACATCGCCAAGGTATTGGTCTGGAATAGTAACATTCAGCCTGCCAATTGGCTCAAGAAGAACCGGAGAAGCCAGTTTCATACCTTCCTTATATGCAATGGTTGCAGCCATTTTAAAGGACATTTCGGAAGAATCTACAGGATGATAAGAACCGTCAACCAGTGTAGCTTTAAGGTGAACAACAGGATAACCTGCAAGTATACCTTCTAAAATACATTCTTGTAAGCCTTTTTCTACTGCCGGGAAGAAGTTCTTAGGAACAGCTCCGCCGAATACTTTTTCTTCAAAATTAAGGCCTTCTGCTTCACCCGGTTCAAATTCAATCCATACATCACCAAACTGACCATGTCCACCGGACTGCTTTTTATGACGGCCTTGAACTTTTACCTTCTTACGAATTGTCTCTCTGTAAGGTACTTTTGCGGGAATGAGGGTAACGTCAACACCGAACTTAGCTTTTAATTTGCTGATAATAATATCAAGATGCTGATCACCCATACCGGAAATAACCATCTGGTGAGTTTCGCTGCGGTTTTCGATAGTAAATGTAGGGTCTTCTTCCATAAGCCTTCTAAGTCCTGAACTTACTTTTTCATCATCGCCCTTAGATTTGGGAACAATAGCCATCTGGAGAACCGGCCTGTCAAATTTAATAGCCTCGTATTTTATGGAATTTGCTGCTGTACAAAGAGTATCTCCTGTTGTAGTAACAGAAAGCTTATTCAATACGCCGATATCTCCCGCGATTAAAGATGATACTTCTATCTGTTTCTTGCCTAAAAGAGTATAAAGCTTGCCGGCTTTTTCATTAGCGTCCCTGGTTGAATTATATAGAGAAGCATCCGGTGTAAGTGTACCTGAATATACTCTGATTAAAGACATCTTGCCAACATACGGGTCGGCAATTGTTTTAAATACCTGTGCAGAAAAAGGAGCATTTTCGGAAACATCAAATTCAATAGGACTGCCGGATTTATTAGTTCCTGATACTTTACCTGCAGGAGAAGGGAAATAGTTTACAAAAGCATTAGATAAAAATCTAACTCCCGTATTAGTAAGTGCGCTTCCGGAATATACCGGAACGACACTGCCATCTTTAACACCGGTCTTTAATGCTCCCCGCATTTCTTCCTCATTAAATTCTTCGCCGGCAAAATACTTTTCCATCAATTCTTCACTTGTTTCCGCAACAGCTTCACAAAGAGCATCTCTGCAGCTTGCAACTTCATCAGCAAGAAAATCGGGAATAGAAATTTCCGTATCATCATTGCCTCCGTACTTGTAGGCTTTCATTGTAATAATATTTACATAACCCGTAAGGTGGCCTGATTCACGAATAGGTACTCTGAAAGGGGCAATTCCATGACCGAACTTGTCCTTCAGCTCTTCAATAACTTTATGATAGTCTGCATTTTCATCATCCATTTTGTTAATGAAGACAATAATAGGTAAATTAGCAGCTTTTGCTCTTTCAAAAGAAAGCTCTGTGCCTACGGAAACTCCGCTGTTTGCACTGATAACTATTAAGGCACCGTCTGCGGCACTGATGCCTTCAAACACTTCGCCTGCAAAATCAAAGTATCCGGGAGTATCTATTAAATTTATTTTATAATCTTTATAAATATAAGGAGAAGTAACTGTGTTAATTGTAATTTGACGCTTAATTTCTTCAGGATCAAAGTCTAAAAGTGTTGTGCCATCTGCTACTTTTCCTAATCTGTCAGATGCACCTGCTCCGTATAAAAGAGCTTCTGCTAGAGAGGTCTTTCCTGCGTGACTGTGTGATAACAGCACAACGTTTCTTATATTATTTGTGGATGTTTTGCCCATAAATATATGCCTCCTTTAATTTTTTGCTGAAATCTTAGACTTAAAATTAATTAAACTTAAAATTATACAGTAAGTTAATTATACCATTCCAATAAAATAGTGTCAATAAAAACTACAAAAAGCCTTTAAATAACCAATTTTTTTTGTTTATTTTTAACAAAAAGCCATAATGACTTACATCATACTGCACAAAAGCTTTTGTTTATTCTTAAAAAGAAATACTTGACAAAAAAAGAATTAAATATTATAATGTTAGAGCCTTTGACAAATGAGTGTCAAGGCTAAATCCTTGCGCTTATTTAGTAAGCGCCAAAGACCGTAAGGAGGTGCAAAGAATGGCAGAAGTAATGAACAAATACGAGACCATATTTGTCCTGGATGTTACCATGGAAGACGAGAAGATTGAAGCTTTATCTACAAAGTTTCAGGATTTAATTGCCGCTAACGGCACAGTTGACAGTGTTGACATTTGGGGTAAAAGGAGACTTGCCTACCCAATCAATTATAAAACAGAAGGCTATTATGTGCTCGTTAATTTCACTTCTAATCCCGAATTCCCTAAAGAACTTGAACGTGTATACGGGATTACTGAAGGCGTGCTTCGTACAATAATCGTTAAGAAATAGGGCTAAAGGAGGCACGATTATGTTAAACAAAGTAATATTAATGGGCAGATTTACAAAGGACCCTGAGCTTAAGAGTACGCCTCAGGGAGTATCTGTATGCAATTTCAGAATTGGCGTAACCAGGAATTATAAGACCGGGCAGAACTATGAGAGTGATTTTATTGATTGCGTTGCTTGGAGAAATACTGCTGAATTTATTTCAAGGTATTTTAAAAAAGGAAACCTTGTATGTGTTGAAGGTTCTCTTCAAAGCAGAAACTGGGAGCAGGACGGTCAAAAAAGATATGCTTTGGATGTAGTTGTAGACAATACTTATTTCGTAGAAGGTAAGAAAGGCTCTGAGAGCACAACTGATGCTGCAATTAGCATCGGTACTGAAGATACAACGTTCTCCTCTGGAGATTTTAGTGCTATTGAAGCTGATGACGGCTTACCCTTCTGATTTATATTGAAAAAGGAGGTTATAAAATGGATAGAGATAGAGACAGAGATAGAGATGATAGACCTCAGAGAAACAGAAAGCCCAGACGTAAGGTTTGCCAATTCTGTGCTGATAAGGTTGAAACTATCGATTATAAGGATGTAGCAAAGATTCGCCGCTTTGTTTCAGAGCGAGCAAAGATTTTGCCGAGAAGAATAACGGGCACTTGCGCAAAGCATCAGCGTGAGCTGACAATTGCTATAAAGAGAGCAAGGCATATAGCACTTATTCCTTTCTCTGCTGAATAATTCTTAGGTAATAAAAAAGCTGTGAATGAAAATTCACGGCTTTTTTTATATTATTGACAGAAAAAGAGCCTTTTGATATAATCAAAATCAAAGGGAGTGGGGATATGAAAGTCAGAAGGATTGGTGACAGAAGGGATGCTGTCAGGGTTCGTGACATTGACGGTATGCATTTTTATATGGCATATCTTATGCCCAAACGAACTGAGGCCGAGGTCTATTTAAATGAAACAGTTGATGTTACAAATTTACTTGAATACATAAAAAATAAGTATAAAACAGAAGGCAGAAAGCTTTCGGTTTTTCACTGCGTAATTACAGCAGTAGCAAGGACCATATTAATGCGTCCGCTTTTAAATAGATATGTGTCCGGCAAGCACTATTATATGCGAAAAAAAATCACGATGGGATTTATTATAAAGAAGCAATTTAAGGACAGTTCAGAAGAATCGCTTATGATACTTACTCCAAATGACAATGAAAGCGTTAATGACATTTCCGATAGAATTGCAAACAAAGTAAAAAGCACAAGAGGGGGAAACAGCTCCGGAAGCCCGGATAAAGCATTAGATTTAGTAAAGCACTTGCCGAAGCCTCTTATGCATATTTTTATGTTTATTTTACGTACAGCAGATAATTTGGGCCTTATGCCTAGGGTAGTTACCGATATGGATACAAATTACTGCACCGTCCTTTTGTCTAATCTTGGAAGTATTAAGTGTAATGCTGTATATCATCACCTTAATAATATCGGAACAAACAGCATAGTAATAACTATAGGAGAAATTCATCAGCAAATGCTCCCTGACGAAAACGGAGAACTTAGAGTCCGTGATGTCCTAAATTTGGGTGTAACTTTAGATGAAAGAATTGCTGACGGATTTTATTTTGCCCGCTCGCTTAAGTTAGTTAAGCATATGTTTGTAAATCCGGATTTACTTGATATTCCGTTAGGGGAGGCAATTGACTATGAATTTTAAAGCACCCTGGCTTAAGTATTACGGGGAAACTCCTGAAACATTGAACTATCCCAAATGCTCCATGTTTGAAATGGTAGAAAAAGTTGCAGAAGAAAGGCCTAAACTCAAGGCATATGACTTTATGGGTAACTGGGCTACTTATGCTGAATTTATAAAAGAAGTTTTGCAGTGCTCTGAGTCGCTGCTTTCGATAGGAATAAAAAAAGGAGACAGGGTAACAATTTGTCTGCCTAATATTCCTCAAGCAATTATTATTTTTTATGCCGTAAACAGGATTGGCGCAATTGCAAATATGGTACATCCTCTTTCTGCTGAAAATGAGATATTGTTTTATTTGAAAGAAAGTGAAAGCAAGGCTGCTATTACTCTCGGTAGCTTCTTCTGGAAGTTTGAGAAAGTAATGGATCAAACATCCCTTGAAAGAATTATTGTTGCGTCAATTGGAGAAGCACTTCCCCCGGTTAAGAGATTAGCATATAAAGTGATGAGAAAAGAAAAACCAATGGAAAGTCAGGGAAAAATAATTACATGGCATGACTTTATGGCTCAAGGAAAGAATTTTCAAGGCATATTACCTATGTGCTTAACTGATGAGGATCCTGCTGCTATCCTATACAGCGGAGGTACCACAGGAACAGCTAAGGGGATACTTCTTACCAACTTGAATTTTAATGCATTAGCTATGCAGACCCAAGCAGCCAGCGGATGCTTTGCTCCGGGCGGTTCGATGCTTGCAATTATGCCTATATTTCATGGCTTCGGGCTTGGTGTTTGCATACACACAATGCTTGCTTTCGGCGGGATGTGTATTCTTGTACCAAAGCTTGATATTAATGAACTTCCTTCATTATTTGGAAAGTACAAGCCAAACTATATGGCAGGGGTGCCTACGTTATTTGAAGCTTTACTGCGCTCACCTAAAATGCAGGGTGTTGACTTATCCTGCTTGAAGGGAGTATTTTCGGGAGGCGACTCCCTATCTGCTCAGCTTAAAAAGAAAGTTGATAAATTTCTTTTGGAGCATGGTTCACAAACTACGGTGAGAGAGGGATATGGCACTACTGAATGTGTTACAGCCAGCTGCCTTACACCAAAGAATTATTACAGGGAAGGAAGTATCGGAATACCTTTCCCGGATACGTTTTATAAAATAGTTGAACCTAATACAAATGACGAAGTAGAGAGCGGCGAACTTGGAGAAATTTGTATTTCGGGTCCTTCCGTAATGAGGGAATATATAAATAATCCAAAAGAAACTGTCCATACACTCAGAATTCACGATGATGGAATGACATGGCTGCATACCGGTGATCTTGGATTTATGGATGAAGATGGATTTGTATATTTTAGGCAAAGATTGAAAAGAATGATAATAAGCAGCGGTTATAATGTATATCCGTCCCAAATTGAAAATGTAATTGATGCACATGAAGCAGTCCTTCTCAGCACGGTTATAGGTGTTAAAGACGACTACCGTATGCAGAGAATTAAGGCCTTCATAGTATTGAAACCGGGAGTAGAGCCAACGGAAGAAGTACAAGCATCTATTAAGGCTCATTGCGAAAAGAACATTGCAAAATATGCTATTCCTCGGGAGTTTGAATATCGTGACAGCTTGCCCAAGACGCTTGTAGGCAAAGTTGCTTATACTCAGCTTGAAAAGGAAGAGGAAGAAAAGCGGTCGAAAAGAGCATAAATTTGTATTATATTAACAGTATATTAAAATTCTGTGTCATCTATTGAAAAGAAGGAAAATATTTAGTATTATAAGAGCAAAGGAAGGCGGTGGAACCATGGACAGCAATACAACTATGTTTTCTATTACAATGGACAGGGAGAATGAAGTGAGACAAGTGCTAAACAAGGTGCATGAAGCTCTGAAGGAAAAGGGTTATAATCCCATAAGCCAAATTGTGGGTTATATTATGTCCGGGGACCCCAGCTATATCACTAGCCATAACGGGGCAAGAAGCCTTATAAGTAAGATAGAGCGTGATGAGCTTTTAGAAGTTGTTTTTGCGGATTATCTGGAAGGCGATAAATAACTATTAAGGGATGTAATGGTGCATCCCTTATTTTTTTGTCTTGCACTTATATGCAAGTTGGTGTATAATGTAAAAAACTTTTTAATTGGAGGTCAAATATGCCTGAGGTAGAAAACTTAAATAATGATTTGCCTGAAATAGATATTAATGAAATAATGAAGGTTAGAAGGGACAAGCTTGCTGAACTTGTATCAAGCGGTGAGAATCCTTTTGAAATAACAAAATATAATAGAGATACTAAGGCATCGGAAATAACAGATAAATTTGATGAGCTTGAAGGGAAAACTGTAAGTGTTGCCGGCCGTCTTATGTCTAAGCGCGGCATGGGGAAGGTCTCATTTTGCGACCTTCATGATTTATCCGGCAAGATACAGATATATGCGAAAAAAGATGATCTGGGAGAAGAAGAGTACGCAAGGTTTAAGAAACTTGATGTGGGCGATATAGTAGGCGTTGTCGGCATAGCTTTCAGAACCCAGAGAGGTGAAATTTCAATACATGTAACATCTTTTAAGCTTTTGTCAAAGTCCATGAGGCCTTTGCCGGAAAAGTGGCATGGACTTAAGGATATGGATGCCAGATACCGCCAGAGATATGTTGACTTAATAATGAATTCAGAAGTTAAAGATGTGTTCATATTAAGAAGTAAAATAATAAAAGAAATAAGAAATTATCTTGATGACCGGGGATTCATGGAGGTTGATACTCCTATGCTTAATACAATTCCCGGGGGAGCCGCTGCACGTCCGTTTATTACTCATCATAATGCCTTGGACATTGATATGTATATGCGTATAGCAACAGAGCTTCACTTAAAAAGGCTTATTGTGGGGGGCATGGAAAAGGTATATGAAATGGGTCGTATTTTCAGAAATGAAGGAATGGACCAGACTCATAACCCTGAATTTACTACAATTGAAATTTATGAAGCTTTTGCAGACTTCCATGATATGATGGATCTTATGGAAGGGCTTGTAAGTCATTTGATAAACAAAATATTTGGTGGAAATACTATCCTTAAATGGCAGGACACAGAGTCTGATTTTAAGACGCCTTGGAAGAGAATGTCTATGGTAGAAGCAGTAAAAGAATATTCAGGCGTTGACTTCGGCGAAATAAAGACTCTTGAGGAAGCCATTAAAGTTGCTAAAGAACACAAGCTGGAAGTTGAACCGAAGCATGCCTTAGGTGACATTATCAATTTATTTTTTGAAGAATATGCAGAAAAGAACCTCGTAAACCCGACCTTTATAACCGGCCATCCAATTGAAGTATCACCTCTTGCAAAGAAGTGTAAGGATGATTCAGGATTTACAGAAAGGTTTGAAGTTTTTGCATTTGGAAAAGAATTATGTAATGCATTCTCCGAACTGAATGACCCCTTTGATCAAAGAGAGCGTTTTGTTCGTCAGGTTGCGCTTCGTGAAGCCGGTGACGAAGAGGCGGGCATGATGGATGAAGACTTTTTAACGGCTTTAGAATATGGAATGCCTCCTACGGGAGGAATAGGTATAGGAATTGATCGTCTGGTTATGTTCCTTACCGGTGCTACAAGCATAAGAGATGTCTTGTTTTTCCCGACAATGAAGCCTAAAAATGACTAAGAAGCGAAAAGGCTTGATTGCAGTAACAGCTGCTTTAATTGTTTTGTTAATCGCTGTATTTTGGCCGCAAAAGTTATCTAACCCAGATTTTGGGGTAACTTATATTGGCAGTAAATATCTCAAGGATGAGGCCGCGAATTCTCTCACTGAGTCTGTCAGTAAACTTCTTAAGTCCTTTGGACTAAAGAACAATCCTGATGTGGAATTTGCCAATGTACAAGTGGCAGACTTCAATAGCATGGCAGATACTAATGTTGCGGTTGCCCAGCTGTTATCCGGCAACGGAGTATTGTATATTGCTGAATATGACTTGGTTAGAAAAATATTAGACGATGATAATTTATTTGAGCCTTTTTCAGATGAATATAAAAATCATAGGGTGTATTATAATAAAAACGGACAAGTAATAGCAGTAAGCGCTAAAAATTGCAAATTACTAAAAAGCCTTGGCGTTAACACTAACAATTTATGTTTTTTCGTTCGATCAACTCATGTAGAAAGCGAAAGCTTGAAAAAGTATATAGACAATAACCGACAAAATGCCTTTAAAATCATTTTTAATTTGTTAAAGGAATAAATAATGATGACCAAAAATACATAAATGCTTATATAATGTATTGAATTATACATGGTAAAAACTTCTTAACATAGATATAATAATATTATCAAAGTAGACTATGGGGTCTATCTTAGGATTATTTTAGTTAGGAGAGAACTATTATGGATAAGAAAAAATATGAGAAGCCCGTTGCAGAAATTGAAGTTCTTGAATCAGAAGATATCATTACAGCAAGTACTATTGAGCAAGACAGCGACTTTACAGCGTAATTAAGGTTGTTTTAAAGAGGTAATAATATAAGGGATGGATTAAAAGTTCATTCCTTATTTTGCTGCCTGAAAAAAGATTGAAAATAATTTGCTTTTAGATAGTTAATTGTGGTATAATAAGGGAAAACAGGGATAAAATAATCATATTATTTTCGAAAAGGGTATTGACAAGCAGTTGTTATTTTGATATAATTTAACACGTGCCTTAAATAAAGGTATATATAGATGCGAGAGTGGCGGAACTGGCAGACGCGCACGTTTAAGGGGCGTGTGATTTCATCGTACGGGTTCGATTCCCGTCTCTCGCACCATTTTTTTGCCGAATTGTGTAATGGTAGCACGATTGACTCTGACTCAATTTGTCTGGGTTCGAATCCTAGTTCGGCAACCAGAAGAAGCAACAGTTTTCTTAACAAGAAAGTTGTTGTTTTTTTGAATTTTGGGCCCTATACTTTTGATTACTTTTTAATATTTAATCTTTCCAGTTGCCATTGGAACCTTTGGAAAATAATGGGGAAAATAAGGAAGTGGCTTTATGATTACTATATTTAACAGAAGATTGTTATTGGTTACATATGACATGAAACTTCAAGCCGATGTGAGAACAAAGTTAAGTGATAATAATATAGACTATGTGCTTAATCCGGTACCTTTTTCACTTGTTATGGGCGGATATTATGGTGGAGGACTTTCTGCCGAGTACAAGTTTTATGTACGTAAGAAAGATTATGATTTAGCGGTAGCGGTTATTAATGATAGATTAAAAAAATAATTAAATTTCTTTAAACCGAAAACCGGTACCGTCAGGTACCGGTTTTTTTCATCATAACTCTCAAGCATATAATAGTCAGCGGTCATGGACCAATTAAATTGCGCTCTGAGAACTTCAGCGGCTTTTTCTCGGGAGCGTAGCTTTATTGACAATTATTGATAGATAATATATAATTACTAAATAATGAATATTTAAGGTTTGATGTATTATTTATAATGCAGGAGTATAACTTTAAATAGAAAATAAGGAGAGGTAAGTAAATGAAAAAGAATATTAAATCAATAATTGGTATTTTATTAGCAGTCTCGCTTGTTTTTGGCTTAGTTGGCTGCGGAGAAGTGAAAAAGGCTGAAAGCTCTGTAAATGGTATGTTTACAGCTTTAAAAAGCTCAGACTTAAATAAAGCACAGGAATACATAAACCTTGATGAATTGAACTTATTTAAAGATAAAGACAAATTGACGGGAAATCCTGAAGTTTTTATGAAAGCTCTTTTTAGTAAACTCGGGTATACTATTATTTCATCTGAAAAGATTGATAGCAATACGGTAGTTGTAAAAACAAAGATAACTGCGGTCGATATGAAACCTGTTTTAAAAGAATTTATTTCAAAAGCAATGCAGTTTGCTTTTCAAAATGCATTTGCAGAAGGAGGAAAACAGTTAACAGACGAAGAGCTTAATAAAAAATATGAACAAGTGTTTATAGAATGTACATCAAAAAAAGATTTAGCTATGGTTACCAATACAGTTGATATAAAAGTGGTTAATGTTGATGGTAATTGGAAAATAAAAGGTGATGATGCCCTGGTTGACGCTTTGCTTGGCGGCTTAAAGGAGGCTTCAGATGAACTAAAAAACTCCTTTAACCTTAAAGATTCAGAAAAATAATCTTTAAGGAAAAGCTAAAATGTTTTCTTAATATTAAAATAAGGAGAAAACCAATGAAAAAGTTTTTAATACTGAAGCAAAAGATATATGGCTTGCAAATTTAAAAGAATAATTTTTGTCTGGGAAATGTTTACACAAGTAAAATTATAAAGTGTGCTTGACAAAGAAACGAAAATATATTAACCTATGTTTAAAGACATATTATTTTAAATAATTAAGTCGGAAGAAAAATTCGGGAGAGAGCATGTTGTGCCGCCGAAGGGGAATGCAAAAACTCTCAGGCAAAAGGACCGGATTTTGACGAAGCTCTGGAAAGCGTAGCACCGAAGAAGCAACTGCATAAATAGCAGGAATCTTTCAGGTTTTAGACAGAGGCACTAATGATATTATAAAAATATCATTAGTGCCTTATTTTATACTTGAGGTGATTTTATGGTTGAAAGCTTAGCAATTACTATTATTGAAATTATAGGGACAGTAGCATTTGCAGTATCCGGAGCAATGACTGCACTTGAAAAGAAATTGGATATATTCGGAGTGTGTGTTCTGGGGTCTGCAACAGCTATAGGCGGCGGAGTATTGCGGGATATTGTATTAGGAAACCTTCCGCCTGAGACTTTTAAAAACAGTACATACGCTTTAATTTCAATATTTGTATCTATATTAATTTTTATTTTTGCCTATATAAATAAAGAAAATTTTGATAGGGTCTTTAATAAATATTATGACCTGTTTAACTTTCTGGACGCAGTGGGACTTGGAACATTTACTGTAGTGGGTGTAAATGTTGCAATTGAAAATGGATTTAAGAATAATGCTTTTCTTGCAATTTTTGTAGGAACACTTACCGGGGTTGGAGGAGGAGTATTAAGGGATTTAATGGCGAATAAAATTCCTGTAGTACTTAGAAAGCGTATTTATGCTCTTGCGGCAATTATAGGTGCATTTGTATATTACATTTTATATATTTATGTTTCGCATAAAATAATTGCAATGATTGTAAGCGTTGTGCTTACAATTTTGATAAGAGTATTGGCGTCTGTTTATATGTGGAACCTTCCGAAAATTTATGAGAAAATAAATGAAAAAGAAAATAAGGAAAATGATAGGATAGATAGCGATATAAAAACGCATTAATTTAATGCAAGAGCAAGCAGCTTAAAGTATATAGATGGCTTATCTGTCTATATACTTTTTTGTTTCGTATAAAAAGTAAGAATTTGCCAATAATTATTACCGGAGGTAATGATTATGAACATAAAATGTGTAAGAGCAAGAGAAATATTAGATTCAAGGGCAAATCCAACTATTGAAGCAGAAGTAATGCTTGAAAACGGAATAAAGGGAATAGCAGCCGTTCCTTCGGGTGCATCTACGGGACAATTTGAAGCTGTAGAATTAAGAGATGGGGATGATGAACGCTATAACGGTAAAGGCGTTCTTAAAGCAGTTTCCAATGTTAATACAATAATTGCGGAAGCCTTAAAGGGAAGAAATATATATAATCAGAGAGGCATAGACTTTGAACTTTGTGAACTTGACGGAACAGACAATAAAAGAAAGCTTGGGGCAAACAGCATACTGGCAGTATCTTTGGCCTGTGCAAAAGCAGCTGCATTAAGCCATGAAATGCCGCTTTATAGGTATATTGGCGGAGTAAACGCTCATATACTTCCCATGCCAATGATGAATATTTTAAACGGCGGAGCTCATGCAGATAACAATGTGGATATTCAAGAGTTTATGATAATGCCCATAAGTGCAAAAAATGAAGTTCAGGCTGTAAGAATGTGTGCTGAGGTTTATGCAGCTTTAAAGAAAATTATTAAAAGCGAAGGCAGTGCAACAAGCGTAGGGGATGAGGGTGGCTTTGCCCCCTTCCTTAAAAAGGATGAGGATGCAATTCAGATGATTCTTGAAGCGGTACGAAGCGCAGGCTATGAAGAAGGTAAGGATTTTGTGCTGGCTTTAGACGCTGCATCCAGCGAATGGTATGATGGCGAAAAATATGTCTTGCCAAAGGCAAAGAAGGAATATAAAAAGGAAGAACTTATAGACTATTTTGATAGACTTACTCAAAGCTATCCAATATTTTCAATAGAGGATCCACTATCTGAAGAAGATTGGTCCGGCTGGCAGAGCCTAACTGAAAGAATCGGCAGCAGATGTCAGGTCGTAGGTGACGACTTATTTGTAACCAATACAAAGAGAATTGAAAAAGGTATTAAGATGAAGGCGGCTAATGCTGTTCTTATTAAGGTAAATCAAATAGGAACTCTTACCGAAACGATAGAAGCTGTGCAAACGGCAGAAAAAGCAGGATATAAGGCTGTAATTTCTCACAGGAGCGGCGAAACCGAGGACACTACAATTGCCGATCTGGCTGTTGCTTTAAATGCCGGACAAATTAAAACTGGTGCTCCTTCAAGAACTGATAGGACGGCAAAATATAACCGATTAACAAAGATAGAAGAAGAATTGGGTAAAAAATCAAATATTTATAAGATAAATTTTTAAAAAACAGTTGTTTTTTTTCTATAATTGTGGTAAAATCATCCGTAGAGTTTTACGGAGGTGTAATATATGACAGGATTGCAGATTGCATTAACCGTTGTACATTTGATAGTAGCACTTGTGCTTATTGCTGTAGTATTATTTCAGTCCAGCAAAAGCCAAGGCTTATCAGGAAGTATAGCAGGTGGTGCAGAAACGTTTTTCGGAAAAAACAAAGGTAGATCTATTGATGGTATTCTTGCAAAGTGGACAGTTATACTTGCAATTGTATTTGTAATTACTTCTGTAAGCCTTACTATTTTAGGCAACAAACAGAGTACAAATGAGTCAGCAGTTACTCCCGGCCAAACAAGTGCATCGGATTTAGGCCAGACTGTAGACATACCAAAACAAGGTACTACCGGTACAGCACAGGGAACAACAGCTAATCAAAGCGCTGCCGGTACAACAACCGGAGCAGCAACTAATGCTGCAACTGGAGCAGCTACCCAAACAGGTAAAGCAGCACAGTAAGCTAAGTTAAGGAAAAAAGGGCGGAGAAGTAACTTTTAGTTACTCTCCGTTTTTTCTCCATAAGGAAGGAGGATAACCTTGGATAACAATGTTAAGCAGATAGCAGCTAATAAGGCAGCCTATCATGAATATTTTATTTTGGAAAAATACGAGGCAGGTATTGAGCTTTTTGGGACCGAGGTTAAATCCATCAGACAGGGGAAGGTTAACCTTAAAGATTCATATGCTTCTGTGGACAATGGGGAAATCTGGGTATACGGAATGCACATAAGTCCCTATGAAAAGGGAAATATATTTAATAAAGACCCTTTGCGTAACAGAAAACTGTTGATGCATAAAAATGAAATATTAAAA
>JAUZPY010000031.1 GCA_030705805.1 Bacillota bacterium
CACAGCATGATTAAGGGAATTGTCTCCTTCCTTAACATCAACAAAAACAGAATTTCCGTTACACAAATAATCAAAGTTAAAGTTCATTTCACCGCCTGATGAGAGCAAGTCCGAAGAAACCTCTGCCGAAAAGGTAGATTGAGGTGCCGCCGCCTTATAGACAGACTCTGCAAACTTTATGGCACTGTTGAGGGATTCATACATAGAATTGCCCGACTCCGAAACAACAACACCATGTTTTGGGTCAAGAGCCTCATATTCAATAATGCCGTTTTTATAAATTTTAAGAGTTGAATCATTTTCTAAGTATATTATTGTCCCTTGACTATCCACATATCTATATATAGATTTGGGATTATAGCCAAAACAAGTAATTACATTATCCAAATAGCTGTTATTATTTATTTCTCCCAGTTCACCTGAAAGAGGATTTGTACTGTTAATTTTATAGCTTGTAACGTCAGCCGTCGAGGCAGTATCAAACACCAAAAAAGAGTCTACAAGCGCGGGTGTTTTAACTATATCCTCCGGGTTTTTAATATCCAGATTCATTTCAAGTGCCAGCGTACAGTTATGAGCCGGATCAACGTTTGCTACCGATCCTGTAAAGGTTTTAACTAATTCTTCCGTAGCATCATAATTAATTTCGTAGTATTTTACACTCTCGTCATTATAGTCTATCGCCAGAAGTTCAATGGCGTTTGTTCCTGTGGGGATAATAAAGAAATCTCTTACAGCAGAAAGTTCAGAAAGCATGTTTTCTTCAGGAACTCCCATTAACTGTCCAAACAGCTTTGGCGTTCCTGCAACCGAATAATTTACATAGGCATATGCTAACTGCTCGTTTAACATTACTCTGACATTTTCTTTTGTCAAATCACCTTTTTTAATGACCTCTGTTTTTCCGCCCAAAAAGCTGACCATCAGGTTTTTAATAACACCATATATCTCGTCGTAGTTTTTATCACTATTGTAAAAAACAGCACTTGAACCTTTTCCGTCAGCCAATACTATTTTTCTTGCCCTGGAAAGATTTTCAAGAGGCATCGAATAGTCATCTTCAAAAAGCAATCTTATAACAGGCCACTTTTTAAAATTAACAAAAAGGCTATAGCCTTCCGGCCATAACCTTTCTTGCGTCCATGTTATAGATGTGAGCCCTATGCTGCTTAATACCAGAAATATAAGGATAAAGGTTTTTATTCGTTCCTTCACTTTGCATACTCCCGTTTACTCTTAGTGCGTCCAGCCGTTAATTAAACTTTTAATGCTGTTGATCCAACCCTGAGAAACAAGGTTTATTTTAAAGAATACTCTTTGAATCTTTGAATTGTCACGAGTAACTGCTTGCACAGCAAGATTATTGTCTCCCTGATAGAGTTGAACATTAAAACAAAACAGTCCGCTTGCTCCTACAGTTGTTTGCAGGACTCTCCCGTCAGAACTCTTTAAGGGATAATATAAACCATCTGATGAATTATATGTAAGTACAGTAACTGTACAATTCGGAGATGCAACTCCCGAAACAGGATAAACGCTCTTATTGCTCTGAGACTGTGCATTTTCCGGTTTCTTTATAACAAGAATGTCTGCTGCATTACCAACATCTCCATATGCAGGGTTTGCTAAGCTTACTGTAGACATCAGAAAAAGCATTATTAAACATGAGGAAACTGCCAATAGTTTTTTCTTATCGTATACCTTCCATCGCTTTGATAACTGAATTATATCATACTATTATTACAGGTCTGTTACATGGCAGTTACTTTTGATTAACATCTTAAAAGAAAAATAAATTATTTTGTCAAGCTCTCTAAAAACCTATATTTCTTCCCCAAATTCATTATAATTATCTTCATCTAAAACAGGAAGAAGGATAGTTACTACCGTTCCTTTATCCTCTTCACTTTCAATTGTAATTTTACCACCATGGGCATCAATAATTTCTTTTGCAATCGCAAGACCTAAACCCGTACCTCCCTGAGCTCTGGATCTTGCCTTATCAACTCTGTAGAAACGCTCAAAAATTCTGGGCAAATCCTGCTCGGGAATTCCAAGTCCGTTATCTCTGACTTTAAGGTATACAGAAGAGTGGCTGTAGTTACAGTATACGCCTATCTCACCACCGTCAGGCGTGTACTTAATTGCATTTGTTATTACATTTATGATAACCTGCGAAAGCCTGTCTTTATCACCTAATACATCAGGCACTTCTGCAATTTCGGCAACCAAAGTATGAGAATGGTTTTTAAATTCTATGGATAGTCTTTCACATATAGACGCAGTTAAATCCGATAAATTGATTCGCTCCATATTCATTCCCGTATTATTGTCAAGCCTTGACAATGCCAATAAGTCTTTTACAAGCCTTGTCATTCTGTCGGTTTCCGAATCTATAACGGTCAGAAAATGGTTTTCCATCTCGTCATGCTCTTTGCCTTCCATAAGAGTTTCCACATAGCTTTTAATTGTAGTAAGCGGAGTTCTGAGCTCATGGGATACATTAGCAACAAATTCACGCCTTGCATTATCAAGCTTTTGCTGCTGTGTAAAGTCCTGAAATACCGCTACTACGCCGCCACTCCTGCCTCCGCTGATCAATGGAGCCAAATAGACCCTGTAATGCCTATCCGATACGGTAACAGTCTTTTCAAAGGATTCCCTGTTTAAGTAAAGAAACTCCCCTAAATTGATGTCAAGATTCAAATCTTTAAAAAACTGATCGAAGCCTTTTATATCTTCTCTGTCTACTCCCAGCATTTTAACCGCTGCCGGATTAATGTGTATCAGCTCCCCTAAAGCGTTAAATGCTATAACTCCGTCGGTCATATATAAAAGAATAGTTTCAATTTTATTCTTTTCAGCTGTCATTCCCTTCATGGTAGAGCTTAGCTCCGCGGCCATATTATTAAAGGCTTTGGTAAGGTTTCCTATTTCATCCTCTCCATTTACTTTTATCACATCATCAAAGTTTCCTTCTGCCATATGAGTTGCAGAGTCTTGCAAGCTTGCAAGGGGCGAAATAATAGTCTTGGAGAGGACAAAGCCTAAAAATACCGCCACTATAATGCCAATTAAAAGTGCTAAAAATATATTGGCCAATATACTTCTCATTACATCATACATTTCAACTTTGGTGTCAGTTACATAAATAACGTACTGGACATTGCCCTTTACTGTAACCGGTACGGCATAGTCCATAATAGAAGTGTTTTCATTGGTTTCATTACCGTACTTTCCTGCCATAGCAGAAAGCACATTAGGTGTACGCTCATAATTTTCTGCCAGCTTATCTCCGGATACGGAATAAAGGCATGAGCCTGTCTTTCCGTCAAGAACATATACGTTTCTGTAAGTATCGATACCGATTCTTACACTATACATTCCCAAAAGTTTTACAAGCTGGTCAAAGGAAGTTTCCGCTGCTTGATTAAGCTGCCCCACCATGCTTTCAGTAAAGGTTGCCTGGCTCATATCCTTTGTAAACTGAGTGTGATAATATTTAGATACACCCCATGCGGAAAAAGCACCTACAAAAATCATTACGCTAACTGCCAAAAGCACGAAAAGAGTAAGTATTTTCCATTGTATACTCTTAAACATAAAGCATTATTCCTTATTAAAGTAATAACCGACCCCGCGCTTAGTCATAATGTACTCGGGATTGCCCGGGTCATCCTCAATTTTTTCACGGAGTCTTCTAACTGTAACGTCAACTGTTCTTACGTCTCCGTAATATTCATATCCCCATACCTGCTCTAAAAGCTTTTCCCTTGAAAATACTCTGTCCGGCTGGGTTGCAAGGTATTTTATAAGTTCAAATTCTCTTAAAGTAAGTTCTATTGCCTTGCCGTCTTTTTTTATCTCATATCTTTCGGTATTAATACTGAGTCTGCCAATGGTTATAACAGATCCTTCGGTTTCAGAATCCTGGGCAGGTACTACAGTACGGCGCAGATTTGCTTTAACTCTTGCCATTAGCTCTCTAACTGAGAAAGGCTTTGTTACATAGTCATCTGCACCCAGCTCAAGCCCTATAACCTTGTCTACCTCATCTTCTCTTGCTGTAAGCATAACAATAGGTACTTCGCTTTTCTGACGTACTTTTTTACATACCTCAAAACCATCCATTTTAGGGAGCATAACATCAAGCAGGATAAGATCAGGATTGGATGAGAGTGCAAAATTAAGCCCTTCCTCGCCGTCATTGGCTGTGAGTACACTATATCCTTCCTTCTCAAGGTTAAACTTCAAGATATCTGCAATAGGCTTCTCATCGTCTACAACCAAAATAAGTTTATTATCCATATATGCTAATCCTCCCTTTTTTCTATATATTATACTATAAAAATTTAATTGTCAATTAAAAGCCCAGCGGCTCATCAACTATAATTACCTTAATTCTCCCTTTTATTCTCTGGTATGAGCATATAGCATAGTCACAGCAAATCCTGTCGGCACTCCCGCAGCCCATGCACATGCCTTCCGCCTGATACGATGCTTTTAAGCACTTTCCCTCTTTACTGCAATATGTATTTTTGTTAAGCCTCTTACAGTTTTTCGGCGCTGCTATTTCCTTAACTCTTTCTACCGCATGGGATAAATCCGGCACAATTTTATTAATGCCTGCCACAATAATTACAGACTTCGGGCCAAACAAAATTGCCGCAATCCTGTTTGCATTGCCGTCAACATTATAAAGCTCGCCGTTTTCAGTTATAGCATTAGTACCGGATAAAAAAGTATCTGCAAAAAAGCTTTTTCTGAATATATCATCTATTTCATCAGGTGTAAGACCTTCCTTATAACGGTCAAGGAAGTTATAGTCGCCGCTTTTTAAAAGGCTTAAAACTTCTGTTTCGTTTAGTGTAACAGAGCCTCCTACAGCAACGGTCTCTCCCTTATTTAAAAGCTGTTTAACCTTTTCAAGCGCTGCCTTTTTATCCTTAACAAAAAACGCCTGCATATTATTTTTCTCCAGGTTTTCAATGGTTTTTTCTATGTTCAAAAAAATCACTCCCAAGCATTTTCTACAACTTTTTTTAGGTCTATACTTTGGCTTTCTCCGCCCTTTTTAAGACACATTAAATACTCTATATTTCCGTTTTGGCCCTTTATCGGAGAAAAGTCAAGTCCAAGTACGGAGAAACCGCACTCTTTCGCAAACAATTCTATCTTTTTAATTACCTTTATATGAGTATCCTTATCTTTTACTACACCTTTTTTTCCAACATTTTCTCTGCCCGCTTCAAATTGAGGTTTAATAAGGCACACTCCCTCGGAGCCTTCAGCTAAAAGCTCATATACAGGCTTTAAAACAAGCGTAAGGGATATAAATGAAACGTCTACCGAAAAAAAAGTTGGTTTTTGAGGCAATTTTGCATTTCTTATATCTGTCTTTTCCATATTTATAACTTTAGGGTTAGATGCCAGTCCCGCATCAAGCTGCCCTGAGCCTACGTCAACTGCATATACGGTTTTTGCACCGTTTTTTAACATACAATCGGTAAATCCGCCTGTACTTGCCCCTACATCAAGGCATATCTTGCCCTCAGGGCTTACAGGAAACACCTCAAGTGCCTTCTTAAGCTTTTGAGCTCCGCGCCCGACATACTCCTGGGCACCGTTTAAAACCACTGTTCCGTCTACTTCTATGCTGGGTTTTTGGGCCGGCTTGCCGTTTACCGTAACCATTCCGTTTTTAATAAGCTCTTTAGCTCTGTCTCTGCCGGAGGCAAGACCGTTTTCCACCATGTAGGCATCAAGCCTCATCAAATTCACCTCTTACGCAGGCTTTTATGTCCTGTACAATGCTTTGAGAGTCCATTTTATACAGCTTCTTCAGCTCTTGTACAGTTCCCTGCGGAATAAAGGCGTCGGGGTATGCTTTTATTATTCCGCTGACCTTCAGCTGTGAAAATATTTCTTGTCCTATACCGCCCTTTTTGGTATTTGCCTCTAAAGTTATAAGTCTTTTTGTCTTTAGTATGGACTTTTTAATCGTTTCTATGTCCAAAGGCTTAATCGTACAAAGATTTATAACCTCAGCGGATATTCCTTCTTTTTGGGCACACTCCGCTGCCTCTAATGCATCTTTTACAGTCTGACCTTCTGCGCATAAAGTAATATCTTTTCCTTCTTTTAAAACAGCTGCCGAGCCAAACTTAAAATCTCCCGGAATTCCGGTATCTCTTCCTTTAGGATACCTTATGGCTATCGGACCTTTATGTTCAAGGCAAGCATACGAAAGCATCTCTTCAAGCTCATTAAAGGATGCGGGAGATAAAATTGCAAGGTTAGGAATGCAGCCAAGAAAAGACAAGTCAAAAATTCCCTGATGAGTTTCCCCGTCTGCTCCTACAAGTCCGGCTCTGTCAATACAGAAAACCACATGGAAATTATTAATAGCCGCGTCATGAAGAACCATATCAAACGCCCTCTGATAAAAGGACGAATATGTGCAGACTACAGGTATAAAGCCTTCCTCCGCCATACCGGCAGCAAAAGTAACCGCATAGCCTTCGGTTATTCCGCAATCAAAGTATCTGTCCGGATACTCCTTCGAGAATTCCGTTAAGCCGCAGCCCTTTGTCATAGAGGGGCATATTGCTACAATTCTTTTGTTTTCAGAGGCAAGCTCACATAGTTTCTTTCCTGCAATACAGGAAAAGTCAATATTTTTATTTTCATCAGGCCCTTTTTTTATGTCAAAAGCCCCCACTCCGTGAAAGCTTTCCGGACTTTTTTCTGCTCTTTTATAGCCTTTTCCCTTTACGGTTTTTATATGTATCAAAACAGAGCCTTTAACTTTCTTAGCTCTTTCAAGCTCAAATTCAAGCTGCTTAAAGTTATGACCATCCACAGGGCCAAAGTATTTTATGCCCATGCTTTCCACAAAGGTTCCCGGAAGGACCATATACTTAAATCTGTTTTTTGCATTTCGAATTCTCTCCGTTAAAGGTTCTCCGACTGCCGGAATGCTGCCTAAAAATTCTTTTGTAGCTTCCTTTAGCTTCGCATATTTGGAGCTGGTTCTGACCTTTGTTAAGTACCTCGATATTGCCCCTACATTGGGAGAAATAGACATGCCATTATCATTTAAAATTACTATAACTTTGCCTTCCATATCGCCTATGTTGTTCAGCGCTTCAAAGGCAAGACCTCCCGTAGCGGCTCCGTCTCCGATAACGGCAACGGTATATGCATCTTCGCTTTTTAGTTTAAGTGCCTCCGCAACGCCCGAAGCCAGCGATATGGATGTACTCGAATGGCCTGTATCAAAAAGATCCGCCTTGCTCTCCGCTCTCTTAGGAAAGCCTGACATACCTTTAAACTGCCTTAGTTTGTCAAAGCCTGACATCCTGCCGGTTAAAATTTTATGTACATAAGATTGGTGTCCTACATCAAAAATCAGCTTATCCTTTTCTAAATCAAAGCACCTGTGAAGCATAATAGTCAGCTCTACAACGCCAAGGTTAGATGCAAGATGACCTCCGGTTTTTGAAACCTTATCAATCAAAAAGCCCCTGATTTCAGATGCAAGCTCAGTAAGCTCATCAAAACCAAGGCCTTGTAAGTATTCATGGGTAATATTATCAATAAGTATTTTTTTATTTGTGTTTTCCATTTTTATTTTCCTTGTCAAAAAGAGAAAGTATTTTAGCAACTAAAAATACTATTTCGTTGCTGTTTGATATTGCAATTCCTTTACCAAAAGCTTTTCCGCCAACTGTAACAGCTGCTACTACCGCGGTTAATATAATGCCCGCAAAAAAGCTGGCACTTGTGTTTTCGGCAAAAAACCTTATTACCAATGCAGCTGTAGTAGATCCGCTGATTATACCGCATATGTCGCCTACAATATCATTGCATATGTTGGATACTCTCTCAGCACTTTTTATCAGTGCAATGCCCCTCGTTGCCCCGCGAACCTTCTGGGCTGCCATAGAGTGAAAGGGTACTTCGTCCGCAGCTGTAACAGCAGTTCCTATTATATCAAAAATTACACCTATAAAAATTATTAGCAGAAGCACAATTATGGCAAATATCAATGCTGATCCTTTAATGGAAACTTCAGATAAGAAATTTATAGAAAAAGATAAAGCAAAAGTAATAAGAGTACTAATTAATGCCCACTTGGCATATTTTTTTCTCATTTGTTGCTTTCCCTGCTGTTCCTGTTTACTACTTCGGCCTGCATCCAAGCAAAATCACACTCCAAAAATTTTAAAAATAAAAGTTAAAGGTGGCAGCGTAAAAAGTAAATTTTGCGGCATAGGTTCGGTCGGCTTTCCCGGACAAATGCTTCCCCGTCGCCGAGAGAAGCGGTTTCCCTTTAAATCTGTCCCTGTCAGTTGCCTTAGACAGTACCGAATTGCCACTAAGTCCGCACTACAATCCAATTTACGCCATGTAACAACAGTCTAGGAGTTTTCCTCTGCAGTCACGAATGTTCCTATCCTCTTTTGCAGATATGTTTTCAAGAAGCTATAACGCCTGTTCTTTGGCCAAAGAACCGTCGTCTGTCCTCCATTCTACATACCCACTCAAGGCAGGCTACGCTACCCACAGCACAAAAGTACTGCATGGCAGGTTTAACCTTAATCCGTACTTAAATTGTGTCCGCATTAAGCACGTGAATAAGTCTCCACGGTAAGAGGGTCTTGCGCCGCATGCCATTGCGGTCCGCCCCCAAGCCTTAACTTCCAGCACACACCCCCGACTGGCATCAGAAGCATGCACCAGAAACTTCATCGATGTGCCCTTTAACGGCTTTTTACGACCGCCTTCAGAACAAACAGAACTGACTAGAATACTGCGCCACCTTAAGTATTATAACATATAAAATCCAAAAAGTAAATAGTGAAACTTTTGTAGACAAAGCAAATTTTGTATGTTATAATTAACTGGGGGTGAGTTCCATGTCAAAAGACACAGATGTAATGCTTACTACGGTTTATTCCTCTATGGAGGCCGAGCTTATCATGAGCCTTTTGCGCAGCGAAAATATTCCATCATATAAAAAAGTGAAGGGCTTTGGCGGCTATGCACAAATCCTTTTCGGTGAGGGTATTCACTGTATGATTGAAATTTATGTACCCCAAGACAGCTTCAAAAGGGCCTGCGAGCTTCTTGAATCCAAAGATTTTCAAGACTTTCCCGATGAAGAAGAATAACGTAGTGGTGATATGCAATAAGGATGTGAAATTAAAAAATTTCACATCCTTATTTTTTTGTATAGATTTCGCTCGTAAGGTACTGCTCAAAAACCTTACAGGCAGTTCAGCATTTGGGGGTCACTTCATTTTGTGAAATGACTGTTTTTTATTTCTAATGTTAGTTTTTTAAAAAATAAAATTATGCTGTAAAATTTATTTCTTTTTTTCCGGTGAGTTTTTCACTTTTTTCAACTTTTTCCCTTATCATTAACATTTTTCTATCTGCCTCGAAAATAACATCCGCGCATTCTTTAAGTTCATTCATTATGCCCTGCGTTTCCGGTATGCCGCATTTGTATTTCATCTTATGTTCAAGGCTCGCCCAAAAGTCCATTGCAATTGTCCGAAACTGCACTTCTACCTTCATAGGCCTCTTATGATCGGCAAAGAATACCGGTATTTCTACTATCATATGGTAACTTCTGTACCCATTTGGTTTTGGATTTTTTATATAGTCCTTAATTTTCAGGACAGTGATGTCATCCTGCTTTGAAAATATATCGGCTATCTCATATATGTCATCAACAAAAGAACAAATCACTCTCACTCCGGCAACATCGTTTATATTTTCAATTACTGACTGGACAGAAATTTCGCATCCTAACCTTTTAAGCTTATCATATATACTTTCAGGTCTTTTCAATCTGGTTTTTATCGCTTCAATAGGATTTCTGTTGTGCCTTACTGTCATATCATCTTTTAAAATTTCAAACTTGGTTTTTACTTCCTTCATTGCACAGCTATACATCATCATAAATTCTTCAAATTTGTGCATATGTAAAAATATATTTGCTCCTTTTCCCAAACTATTAATATTCTTTTCAGTTAATACATCCCTCAAAAAAATAGTCCTCCTTAAAAGTGTGCTAATGTACTATTGTACAGTTAGCGCGTTAACGCAGACGGCAAACAACACAAAACCCCATAAAGAACCAAAAAACGCCCTTACGGGCGTTTTTTGGCTAATTTATTTCCATAAGACCATAGTCTTTATCATTTCTTTTATAAACAAGGTTTGTCTCCTCTGTCTCCGCGTTTTTAAAAACAAAGAAGGTATGTCCTAAGAGGTTCATCTGAAGGATTGCTTCTTCAGGGCTCATTGGCTTTATGATTAAATGCTTTGTCCTAACAATGTTAAACACTTTTTCTTCCGGTATTTCCGGAATCTCGAAATTAGCCGGTTCAAAGGCTGTAGAGCGAAGACGACGTTCAAGTCTGGTTTTATTTTTTCTTATCTGTCTTTCAATAACATCAATAACTTTGTCAACTGCACTATACATATCCCCGTTAGTTTCCTCTGCCCTATAAATCATGCCGGATGAGAAAATTGTGACTTCCATTGTGTTCTGGTTACCTTTTGTTACAGAAAGTGTTACTCTGGCTTCTGAGTCATCATTGAAGAACTTATCCAGCTTGGCAAGTTTCTTTAGAGTAATTTCTCTAAGCCTTTCTTCTACTTCTGTACCTCTTCCTTTAATAATAACCTTCATGTGAACAGCCCCTTTCTTTCCAATACCCTTACACGGCAGAAAATATTTGCCATATAAGTGCTTGTTATTTAAGGACATCTATGATGCCATTTATATTATAACATAAAAAAACGAAAAAATGCAAGTCCTATAATGTCTTTGTTAAATGTCTTGTTACATGGCATCCGATATTAACACATACAGCCAGTCCTGCAATATGCGACGGGAAGGTTTCAATATTTACACCCAGTGCCGTTACTCTGCCCCCCAAGCCTTGAGGGCCTATTCCAAGACTGTTTATTCTATGTAGAAGCTCCTCTTCCATGGCTGCATAATATTCATCTTCCGATTTACTGTCAGCTTCTCTGGTAAGGGCTTTTTTTGCTAAAAGCGCTGCTTTTTCCATTGTTCCGCCGATCCCTACGCCTACTACAATCGGCGGACAGGGATTCGGTCCCGCTTCCTCCACCGTTTTAACTACAAAATCCATTACTCCCTTTTCACCGTCGGAAGGCTTAAGCATCTTTAAGCCACCCATATTCTCACTTCCGAAGCCCTTAGGAGCAAAGGTTATTTCAATTTTATCACCCGGAACTATATCATAATGTATAACAGCAGGAGTATTATCCTTTGTATTTACTCTGCGTAAGGGGTCTATAACGACAGATTTTCTTAAATATCCTTCTTCATACCCATCTCTTACACCGCCGTTAATAGCTTCGGTAAGATTTCCGTCAATATATACCTCCTGACCTACTGATACAAAAAATACAGCCATACCTGTATCCTGACATATCGGCATGTTTTGTTCCTTTGCATAATTGGCATTTTCTATAAGGTCAGACAGTATTTTTTTGCCTTCCGAAGACTCCTCAATAGAAAGGCCGTGTCTTATACATCTATATATATCCTCAGGCAGGTTACAATTTGCTTCTATGCACATCTTTTTAACTGTTTCTTTGATCAGTTCTGCTTTAACTGTTTTCATAAAAACCCTCTTTAAATAATTATAATTTTACTTTC
This sequence comes from Bacillota bacterium, assembly GCA_030705805.1. Classification (GTDB taxonomy): domain Bacteria; phylum Bacillota; class Clostridia; order CAKSNL01; family HGM11501; genus JAUZPY01. The sequence goes on from JAUZPY010000031.1 coordinate 11,711, forward strand.
TGACTTAAGCATGCCAGACCGTCTTTTTTCTGTTTAATACAGTAATCATTTTTCAGGATTATCCGATTCTTTAAATTATTAATTTGTTCATTTATTTTATCATTTCATTAAAATCTTCCTGCATTAAAAGCTTTACTTCTAAATCCCTTGCTTTATCAAGCTTGCTTCCTGCCGCCTCGCCGTAAAGCACATAGTCTGTTTTTTTAGATACCGAAGATGAAACCTTTCCTCCGAAAGATTCTATAATGGCTGATGCCTCATCTCTTGTATAACTTTCAAGCGTCCCTGTCAATACAAAGGTAAGATCCTTAAACCTTAAATCATTACCCTCTTGCCCCGTAAGCTTTGTGTTTACTCCTGCCTCAAGAAGCCTTCCTATATTTTCAATGTTCTGCGGCTCGGCAAAATAATCAATAATATTTTGAGCCGTGACAGGCCCTATATCATCTATTGAAGATAATTGCTCAAAGGATGCGGACATAAAATTATCCAAAGTTTTAAATCTCTTTGCAAGGGTTTTCCCCGCACGGGCTCCTACCTGCCTGATGCCAAGGGCATAAATTAATTTCGACAAATCGTTTTTCTTTGAATTTTCCAAAGCTTCCATAAGATTTGTTGCTGATTTTTCTCCCATTTTATCAAGCTTTATTACTTCTTCAGCCTTTAAGTAATAAAGGTCTGAGGTGGATTTAATTAACTGCTTGTCTAAGAGCTGATTTACTATAGCAGGCCCCAAACCTGCTATATCCATAGCATCTCTTGATACAAAGTGCTCGATATTTCTGGCCAGCTGAGCAGGACATTCATTGCCGGTACACCTTACGGCAACTTCTCCCTCCGGCCTTGTCACTCTTGCTTTGCAGACCGGACAATGATCCGGCATATAAAAAATCTCTTCGCTGCCGCATCGCTTTTCTTTGTTTACAGAAACAATTTCAGGTATTATTTCTCCGGCCTTTTGAATTACTACAGTATCCCCTATCTTTATGTCTTTCTGCCTTATATAATCAATATTATGAAGAGTTGCTCTGGATACTGTTGTTCCGCCTATAAAAACAGGCTCCATAACCGCATTGGGAGTTAAGACGCCGGTTCTGCCTACCTGTACAAATATATTTAAAATCTTAGTTTCTTTTCTTTCGGGCGGATATTTATATGCTACAGCCCACCTGGGTGCCTTAGATGTAGTACCCAGTTTTTCTCTGTGAGCTATTCCGTCAACCTTAATTACCGCTCCGTCTATATCAAAGGGTAAGTTATACTCCCCTTTTCCTATTTTCTCAATTTCCTTTATTGCCTCATCCATAGTTTTGCAGAGCTTTCTTACAGGCACCATTTTAAAGCCCAATTCATCCATATAGTCAAGGCTTTCGGAATGTCTTTTGAATGTTTTATCCTTTATACTTTGCAGGTTAAAAACCAAAATATCAAGATTCCTCTTAGCGGTTATTTTTGAATCTAACTGCCTTAGGGACCCGGCCGCAGCGTTACGGGGATTCTTAAATGGTGCTTCTCCGTCTTCCTCTCTCTGCTCGTTAAGCGCATAAAACGTTTTTCTGGGCATATAAACTTCGCCTCTTACCGTAATAGTAACAGGCTCTTTTAATCTTAGTGGAATCGACCCTACTGTTTTTAAGTTCTGAGTTACGTCCTCTCCGATTAAGCCGTCACCCCTCGTAGCTCCCCTTGTAAAAACTCCGTCTGTATATTCAAGAGAAACAGACAAACCGTCAATTTTTACTTCAACTACATACTCGGCATCCGGGCATTCATTTTTGACCCTTTTATCAAAGTCAAGAAGTTCCTGATATGAAAAAGCGTCTGTAAGGCTTTGAAGGGGAACCCCGTGAACTACTTTGTCAAAGCCAAGGGCTGATTCTCCCCCTACTCTTTTGCTGGGAGAATCGGGCGGAACTTCATCGGGGTGCTCCGCTTCCATTTTTAAAAGCTCCCTCATAAGCATATCATATTCGTAATCGGTTATTTCGGGAGCGTCCTTAACATAATAAAGATAGCTGTGATGCCTAAGCAGGTCTCTTAACTCATTTATATCCATATTATCACCTAAACATATTTTTTGTTCTTATCTAATATGCCCGTCCTCTCACAGTCATAGTCATCAATAGATAGCCCTTCTATATAGGTGTTCATAGCAAGGATTACTGTTTCGGGTTTTAAATTAGCCTCATTTCCTGCCGCTAAAACCATTATAAGGCTTGTATCCTCTATTTTTATACTGTCTATATCTTTTCTGATATCCGTTTCATTGATTCCGCTTTTAGTCTTCTTTTTTACAACCATATTATCTCTTTTGAGAAAGTCCTCTATCTGGCTCTCACTTGGCATAATATCGGGTGTTACCTGATACTTTGCATAGCCTATTTTATTAAACATTTTTTTATCTTCCAAAATGCCGCCGTCAACAAATTTTAATCCTACAGGCGCTTTTGAATTTAATCTTTCAATTATTTCTTCAGGCGCCATATCGGTATCTACCTCAAGCTCAATAAGCTCACAGTTACTGGTAGTGCCAAGGGAAAGTGGAAGCGCAAAGCTAAGCTTCGGGTGGGGGTTAAAGCCTTGAGAATAGGAAACGGGAACCTCCCCGCGTCTTAATGTACGGTTCATTGCACGAACAAAATCAAGGTGCGAAATATATTTCGCCAAATCTTTCTTTTCATATCTGAGCCAAATTCTATTACTCATGACATATTCCTCCCTCAAAGCATGCTGCTCCGCAGCCTGCGCACTTCTCGCGGCAGTTTTGAGTTACAATTGCCTGCTTTGCCTTTTCATTCTCGTTTATAAAGAATTTCTTTGAAACGCCTATATCAATTACATCCCAAGGCAGAATTTCATCATAGCTTCTTTCTCTGCGATAAAATTTAGGATCAAGCCCTGCTTCTTTAAAAGCTTCGTCCCAGGCACCCTTATCAAAATATTCGTCCCAGGCGTCAAACTTACAGCCCTTTGAAACGGCAAGCTCAATTACCTTTGAAAGCCTTCTGTCTCCTCTTGCAAATACTCCTTCCAAAACGCTTAAGGTTGACTCATGATAGCTGTATTTAATATATTTGGACTTAATGTTTTCCGCAATGGAAACCTGCTTTTACCTAAGCTCGTCAATTTCATTTTGAGAAGCCCACTGAAACGGAGTAAAAGGCTTTGGAACAAAGGATGCCACACTGACCGTAATCATAGGTCTTCTGCCCTTTTCTCTGGGACAGTTAAAGAACTCCTCCACTACCTTTTTAGAGAGCTGGGCTATGCCTATGCAGTCTTCGATTTTTTCATATGGGAGGCCTATCATAAAGTAAAGCTTAATGCTTGTCCAGCCGCCTGTAAAAGCTAATCGTGCGCTGGCTAATAAATCTTCCTCGGTAACGCCCTTATTTATAATATCTCTCATTCTTTGAGTGCCCGCTTCCGGAGCAAAGGTAAGGCCGGTTCTTCTGACCTTCTGAACCTTTTCCATAAGATCAAGAGAAAAATTATCTACACGAAGAGAGGGCAGCGACAGGCTGACCTTTTGTTTTTCGGTTATATCAAGAAGCTCATTTGTGAAGTCAGCAAGCTGGGTATAATCACTGGTTGAAAGGGAAGTTAACGACATTTCCTCATAGCCGGTTGATTCAAGCAGCTTTTTTGCCTGCTCTAAAAGCTTGTCCGAACTTTTTTCTCTTACAGGCCGATAAATCATTCCTGCCTGACAAAAACGGCAGCCCCTTATACAGCCCCTGAACACCTCCAGCATAATCCTGTCATGTATAACATCAATATAAGGCACAATAATTTTGTCCGGATAGTAGCTTTCATCCAAATCAGGCATTATACATTTTCTTACTTTTGGCTTTGCTATAGTACAGTTGGGTTCTAAGCTTTTAATTTTTCCTTCTTCATCATATTCCACATCATATAAAGAAGGAACATAAAAACCTTCTAAAGAAGCAACTCTAAGCAAAAATTGCTCTCTGTTTTCGCCGGATTTTTTCCACTTCAAATATTCATCCATCAGTTCCATTGTGGATTCTTCTCCCTCTCCTATTGAGAAAAAGTCAAAGAAGTCCGCAACCGGTTCAGCGTTGTAAGTGCAGGGGCCCCCTGCATATATAAAGGGGCAATTTTCCCCTCTGTCTTTAGAATATATCGGGATATCGGAAAGCTTCAGCATATTAACTACGTTTGTATAGCACATTTCATACTGCAAAGTGAATCCTACAAAGTCAAACTTGTCCAGTGCATCCTTAGATTCCAGTGCGAAAAGCTTTATATCGTTTTTTTTCATTTCTTCTTCCATGTCAGGCCAGGGCGCAAATACACGTTCACAGAAGGTGTCTTCCCTCTCATTTAGCATATGATACAGTATTTTCATGCCCAGATGGCTCATACCCACTTCATATGAGTCGGGGAAGCAAAATGCATAGCGGATTTTTACTTCAGAGGGGTCTTTCATAACACTATTGTATTCCCCGCCCGTATACCTTCCGGGCTTTTGCACTCTTTTTAAGATTCGGTCTAATTTTTTATCTATCATTAGCATGAGCTCCAATCCATAATTTAACACTTTATTATACTATATAATCCTTGTTCTTTTCAACTATTTTTAAGAATTTCACCTAGTTTTATTCTTGCACCGAACCTAACTACCGATGATGTCAGCTGCTGCTCTGTAATTCTTCCGCATATTTTGCCCTTATCATCGGTAACGCTGATGATAGCATAGTGACCCACAGGAATTTTAGGTATCAATTCTCTGGCAGGCAGGTTTTCTTTAGCTGCAATTTCTTTTACATACCTACTTTCAGTATTTAGTTTATCTTTAGAATCCGTAATCGTGCAGCACAGCTGCCGGCTTCCTTCGGTATCCATCAGTGCGCTGGCAAATAAAAATGCACCTATAACAAATATTGACAGATTAAAGCCTTTATATAAAGCTGCAAGCACACCTAAAGAAAGACAAATTATTCCCATTACCTTTCCCATTGTTTTCATAACGGATACACATTTAAACCCTCCGATGTATTCGCACAGAAAGGCTTTCAGCATTCTGCCCCCATCTAGGGGCAGAACAGGCACTAAATTAATAATAAGCATCGCGAGGTTCATTTGAAATAAAGGACCGCTCCTTGTGCAAAGTACTGCAATTAAATTAAAAAGAGGTCCCGCGAAAGCAATAATAAATTCATGCATTGGCTTTTTTATAGTATACATACAAAGCCGGCACCCATAAGGCATGATCACGACTCTAAGGCACTTTTCTTTCAAGAAAAGCGCCGCTAAAAGGTGGAATAGCTCATGAATCACCGCCGTAAGGAAGGCAAGCAGCAATTCATATTCTATACCAAAGAAAAAACCTATTATAAATATAATAAAAGTTGTTAAATGGATATATAAATGTTTAGTTATTCTAATAATCTTCCGCTTACCTCCTTAACCCGCTTTGCAAAAGCTTCGGTGAAGCCAAGAGCAGTTTCAAGCCTATCAGCTATTTTCTTATTGAAACAGGCTGCGGAAGCCATGGAGAAGATGCTGATCATTGCAATAACAAGCAGTGTAGAAATAAACCTCAAAACCTTTTTCATAAATTGCCTCCAGTTTGTAATATATTACAAGTATACTAATCATAAAATAAAATAATGCAAGCTAAATATTGACGAAATTAAACTTGTATGGTAATATATAGCCAGAAAGGAGATGTTTTGTATGAAAACTTTCAATATAATGTTAAACTCCATCGTGGACGTTAAGGACTTTGTTAATATCGTTAACAAGTATTCCTGTGAGATAGACCTTACATCTTCCAGATACATAGTTGACGCAAAGTCAATTATGGGTATATTCAGCCTTGACTTAAGTAAGCCGATTAAAGTTGATGTTCACTGCAATGAGAGTGAAGAAATTTTTAAAGAATTGGCTAAATATGAGGTTAAGTAATTGCCGTATAATATAAGGGAACTGCCAAAAGGCAGTCCCCTTTTTTATTGGTTTTTTTCATTAAAGTGATGCACTCTTGATTTAAATGTGCCGGGGCTTTCTCCGCTTATTTTAGCAAAAGCCCGGCTAAAGTAATGTGCGTCCTCAAAGCCCATTTCATTGGCAACTTCTTTCACCGAAAGATGAGGATAGCTTAAAAACAGCTCCTTTGCCCGGTCGATTTTTAATTGCAGTATATACTGCATGGGGGTCGTTTTAAGGTCAGTTTTAAAATATCTTATCATTTGCTGTTTTGTAACGCTGCAATATAAGCACAGGTCTTCAAGGCTTATCTTTTGCGCCAGATTCTGTTTTATAAACATTATAGCCTTTTTAAGATTAGGCGGCACTGCTTTATCAAGATTTACGCTCCCCCCGGGGGAAAGCTGAGATAATGTAAGCTTTGTTCCGATAGCTAAAATCTGACTTAGAAAAAGTGCTGTTAAAAGCCGACTTTCCAAATGGTTTTTCATGTTGCTTTCAGCAGTTTTTCTTCCCAGCGAAAACAGCTCCTCCTCAAATTCTGCGCTCTCTATGCGGTTTGCCAGATAGACATTATAGTGAAATTTTGAAGGCAGACTGCTTTCTCCTAAAACATTCTCATTAATTGCAGATTTTGTAACTGCTATTTCTTCCCTTGCCTCGTCATGGCTCATTGATGTTATCGGCGTTGCCGCCTTAAAATGTATATATAATAATGTACACATTTCATTATTGATAGGTTGCCTTAAATAATTTTGGTTTTCCGGAATAAAAAACAAATCGCCCTTACTTAAAGTAAACTCTTCATTTTCAACAGTTATACTGCATCTGCCTTCTAAAATTAATAAAAGAATGTTATACGGGTCAGATAGCTGCCACACAGTCCTTCTTGTAACCTTGTATACCTTTTCAACCTTAGGCAGCGTTCCAATATCAAATTTGTGTATCATAACTTCACCGCCAATGTTAATATCGTCCACCTTTTTGATAACTATTTCTATTTACAATTATAACCCCTCGGAATATAATTGTAAACAAGAAAGTGATTGGAGGCAATTTTAATGGGAAAGATTTATAAAGTAGCGGTTATAGGCTGTGGTATGTTTGCAAATGCACAATATTTTCCTTTTATTGAAAAGTCAGGTCCCGCTAAACTTGTAGCCTGCGCAGATATTATACCCGAAAGGGCAGAAGCTGCCGCACAAAAATACAATATACCCGAATGGTATTCGTCGGTAGACGAGCTTATCCAAAAAGGCGATTTTGACATAGCAATTGATGCAACAAGTATACCGGCACATTACGAAGTAAATATGAAACTCTTTGCCGCAGGCAAGAATGTTATTTCACAAAAGCCGGCAGCTTTAACAGTTGAACTCATGACCGAGGAAATAGAGGCCGCAAAAAAAGCAGGCGTATTGTTTACAAGTGTGCCGATTCACGCCATGAGGCCTGACATTTTAAGGGCAAAGCAAATGATTGACTCCGGTGCTATCGGTGATGTTTTATCTGTAAAGTGTGTATCCACACACGGCGGCCCCGAATACTTCCAATACAGAGAGGCTGACCCTTCCTGGTTCTATGAACCCGGAGCAGGAGCATTATATGATATGGGTGTTCACGCTCTGCATCAGGTTACTGCAATTATGGGTCCTGCTAAGAGAGTAAGCTGTCTTGCAGCTTATTCCAGAAAAGAAAGAACCATTCGTTCCGGAAAGTTTGACGGCAAGGTAATTAAAAGCGATAAAATTCCGGACAACTATTTCATATCTTTGGATTTTGGAAATGATAAAATCGGTTTTGTGGATACAGGCTTCTGCCAGGTGGCAACCAGAAGCGTTCCTCTTGAAATTTTCGGAAGCATGGGAGTAATTTCTTTTGATTCTCCCGGAGTAACATGGCCTGACCCCAAAGTTTATGTGGATTCGCCCGAAAGAGGCTTCAGAGGCTGGATTCAAAATCAGGAGAGATGGATTGACCCTCCAATGAGAATTCAAAGTCAGTGCTGCTGCCTTACAGATATGATTATTGCCCTCGAAACAGGCAACAGACCAACTCTTACCCCGGAACACGCAAGACACGTAATTGAAATTATGTGTGCAATCCCCGAATCTATAGAAACAGGCAAATTTGTAGATCTTAAAACAACGTTTTAAGCGAGGTGTTACATATGGATAAGCTGAAAGTTGCCCTTTTTGGTCTTGACCATGTTCATGCTTCACAGATGTTTAGCTGCATGAACCTTGAAGCAGATAAAATCGAATGGATAGGTGCCGCCGATTTTCTTTCAAGTGACCCCGTGGTTGTTGATGAAAAGGTAAAAAGGAATTTAAACAAAGACTCGCGAGATGCAAATAAAATATATTATGATTATAATGAATTGCTGGATTTAAAGCCGGATATTGTTTTAATAAATTCCGATGTTAAATCTCATGCGGATATAGCAGAGGTAGCCCTCCGGCGAGGACTTTGCACTGTAATTGAAAAGCCCATGGCTTTTGACATGCAGGATGCTAAAAGAATGTACCGTGCAGCTAAGAAAAGTAGCGGCGAACTTATTATAAACTGGCCCATTGCATGGTTCCCTGCTTTTAATAAAGCCAAGGAGCTTGCTGATAGTAAAATAGTCGGAAAAGTCCTCAGGGTACAGTACAGAAGCCCTTCTACAAGAGGGCCATACAGGCTGGGTCAATATACTGCGCAGGAGCTTTCCAACATGTGGTGGTATCAGCACGACAGAGGCGGCGGCTCCATTATGGACTATGCCGGATACGGCTGTGTACTTACAACCTGGATTACAGGACTCACCGCTAAAAGAGTAAGCGGAATGAAAAAGAACTTCTTCCTGCCCTTTTCAGATGTAGAGGATTATTCTACCTTTACGCTTGACTTTGGTGAAAAAATCGGACTAATAGAAGGCTCATGGTCCACAATGAATAACGGCGAAATTGCAACAGGCCCCGTTATTTACGGCAGCGAAGGTGTTATTGTAGCCGACCGTTTTGATCCTGTAGTCAAGGTTTATAAGGATTTAAAGCCCTACCAGCCATCTCCCACTCCCACGGAAGTTTTTCAAACCGAGGGGCAAAACAACAGGGACATGGCAATTAATATTATCAATCATATTGAGAAGGGTGTGCCCCTTCACGAGCTTCTTACTCTTGACTTTAATATGAAAGCCATGACAGCTCTTGACGCCGGCATCCGCTCCTGTGAAAGCGGAAATATTGAAAACACAATAGAGCCCTTCGGACTTTAATTAAAAAGGAGAATAGTTATGAAAAAATTAAGAGTTGCTGTTATAGGAACAGGAATGATATGTAATCAGGCACATTTTCCCGCACTTAATGTACTGAGAGCAAAAGGTTTAATTGAAGTTGTAGGTGTTGCCGATATCAGAGTAGAGGTTGCAGCCGAAACCGCAAAAAGGCACAATGTACCAAGCTATTACG
>JAUZPY010000032.1 GCA_030705805.1 Bacillota bacterium
AAGTACATGTACTGGGAATCACGGGATACCTTTGAAACGATTACATTGTTTCTTGCAGTATCATTTTTATAATTGCATCCCTTATAGCCTACACTGTCACGGTTATATGTGCCCTTATCGTTTATAAATTCAGGTGTTACACCTTCCCATGCTTTGGAATCGTTCATATTGATAGTTTTTGCCGCTCCTGCTGCTTCAAGCTTTTCAGCGCCCTTAAATTTTCTTACGGAATCCACAAGCAGACAATAATAATCATCCTTCATGTCACCTTTAGTGGGTTCCATGTCACGGCTGACATCGTTGTCATATTCATCATGGCTTGCATTTAAAACTCCGCCCCAGCTTTCATTCCTGCCAGCAATCCACTCGTTCCAGCCTGTAATAAACATAAACTCAGGGTCAATGTCAATAGCGCTTTTTAATTGCTCCTTAAAGAACCAACCGTATTTGTATGCTCCTTCCTGAAGATCGGTACCAAGCTCATTAGTATAGCTTCTGCCCGTAAGATATGGACTGTTCATAGCTGTTATGGTATGGGTTTCATAAGAGTGATTAGCAGCAACACCTACCGTAGCTTGTTCATAACTTCCGTCAGCTTTCTTATAAAAGCCGTGCTTAGGATATACCTCCAGCCATCCCCATTGAGTACCTGTCGTATCGCCGGTAACATATGAAGGCTGGGGAGATCTAAATGTAAAGAAATTCTTTATTTCATCCATAAGCTGACTGTCTGCAGCATCTCCATCACGAGCTTTAAGCTGGTCGGTATTTGCCATAATCAAAGGCTTGCCTTTCCAGTAGAACCAAAGGTCGGAATACTTACCATCCATATAAGCATTCATATAAGTTCTGGTTATGTTTTCTTTTGAACTCGTATTGGTTGGGGCAAAGTTGGAAATAAACGCAACTTTAGGAGTATCAAGTCCATTCTTTCTTGCATCAATAAGTGCTTTAAACAGTACCTGATACTCTCTTCTCCAAGTGTTGGTTCCGTTGGTTGTGTCAAAGAGTAAAACGTCAACCCCTGCATCTGCAAGCATCTGCGCATGCTTTCTATATACCCAATAATCAATTCCGGCATAATAGCCAAACATGGGTTCATTCCAAAAGTGTGCTACACCCCCCGGCCATGCTACATTTGTAAAGTCATACTTTGCTTCCGGATGCAATTTAGCAAACTCAGACATATTGAGTGGGGCTAGGGTTTCAAAATTATTGTGCCACGTCCAATAAAATATTCCTACATATTTGTCGCCACGAATCGGTCCGACTTCTTCATAGTCTGCGGCTCTTCTTCCTAAATCATCGGTAAAAGTCCACGTAGATGAATGATTATCTATAACGGCAGAATCAGGAATCGGCTCGTATTTGTTTATGTACTCATCTTTTGAAAGCACAAAGCTCTTTATTCCTACAGAGCTGCTCGTCGAAAATGAGCTTACAAAATATAAATCATGTACGCCAGTTACACTATCTATTGAACCTTTAAATATCTTTATCTTACCGGGGTCATGAATACCAAAATCAACATAACCCAAAAGCTGTCCCTTATCGCTGTCAATTCTTATTTGTACTTTATCACCGTCACGACTTCCAAGCATATTGCATATACCGGTTATTTCCACAGATTTCATCCCGGTAAAATCCACATTTTTAAATCCTATATAGTCGTATCCATGGCTAAAGTAATACACATCATCAGAACCTTTTGTTACTTTTTCACTGACATAGTCTGAACTTTTTGCATATCGTTCGCCCTCCGCTGATACGTTAAGTGCCGCGCCCAGGCTTACGCACATGGCTCCAGCCATTAACATTGAAGCAAGTTTTTTGATCATTTTGTTCCCTCCTAAAATTATTTACCCTCCGTTTATAACATTAAATTCTTCAATTTTAATCAAAGAATAATATGATTATATTCAGTATATCTCAAGGCCTAGCAATTATCTATAATATTTTTTATTTTAAAATTTAAAAATATAAAAATATTATACATTATTATAATATTTCCTAAAATAATGAGAGATTTTAAAGTCATTTAACAGCTGCATAAGATGATTGCCAATTTTAAGGGCAAGCCTTCCGTATGTTCTTTAAACCGCATACTTTGCATATTCCGACGGATTTACTCCCATATATTTCTTGAAGCAGACGGAAAAGTGGTCTGCATTGCAAAACCCCGTATTTATCGCCGTCTCTCCCACGCTCATTCCTCTTCCCAGCAATCTGCATGCATTCTTCAGTCTTACCTCTGTAATGTACCTGTGAAGCGACATACCGGTTTTCTGTTTTATCACTGAATTCAGATAATTAGGATGATATGAAAGTGCCTTTGCAACAGATTTGTTATCAATCATATTCATGTAATTTTCGTTTATGTATGCAGCCGTATTTTCAAAAGTTGCATTTACTTTTTCTCCGCTGCTGCTCTTAAGCATAACGCAAACAGCATATTTTAGAATAGACGATCCGGTTTCCTTTCCGTAAAGTTCTCCGCAGGTACAATGCTCCGCAATATCCAGGAAACACTCCTTAAGCTTCTGTATGTTTCCCATAACAAACGGAGAATTAAAAAGCTTACAGCTTAGCAGTTCATCACTTTTAATTGCCTTTTTAGGGTCATAATTTTTATCAGGATTTGGAGGCATAACCGTCATTACCTCGCTTAAGTTCTGAAAGAAATCAAAGTTAACAGATACAAATTTTATTTCATCCTTTGCTTCTAATTTGTAGTGCAATCCCTGAGGATAATAGCATACCGAATCCTTGCAAAAATCCAACTTCTCATTTTCAAGTATCAAAGAGCCCTCTCCCTCAAGTATGTATAAAAAACGTTCATCATAAGCACGCACAAATTCTCTATTTTCAAAGCTGTACATTACATCTGCAAACCTTATATAAGGATTTATGTCCTTTATTTCCATAGATTACCTCATTACCTTTATTTTAAAAAGTTTTCCCTTTATTATACACATTGATTTTAACATACAACGATAGTAAAATCAATGTGTATAATAAAAAATTCCCACGAAAGGAATGATGCGTATTTATGAAAGATTTTAAATCTCCCTTAATAGCTATGCTGGCCACCACAGGTAACCCTACAAGGCAGGAAATCTCGGACGTGCTGGACTTTTATTTAGAGTCCGACATTTATCAGGTACTCCTGTATCCCAGGGACGGCTGCGAAATAGAATATCTTTCTGACAGATGGTTTGAATTCTGCAATGACTTTATAACTCTCGCAGAAGAAAAAGGCATGGGCATATGGCTGTATGATGATTATAACTGGCCTTCCGGACAAGTTAAAGGAAAGCTTGTAGAAGAAAATCCGGACTTCGGTGCAAAGCATATCTGTGTCACAGAAAAAGACGGCGTCTTGAATATTGAGCTGAAAACCGCCAATAATTTTTCCAGCCTGTTATCATTTGATGCTATGAAACGTTTTATTGAGCTTACACACGAAGCATACTACAGGCACTTTTCAAAGTATTTCGGCAGCACAATATTAGGAATCTTCACCGATGAACCTTCTTACGTATATCCTCATTTATATGCAAAGGATGCTTTTTACCTTCCTTACTATGATAATCTTTCCTATGATATTCAAAGGGCAACAGGAAAATCTTTAAATGAATATATTACCGAAAACTACCTATCAGGCAGGAATCCGGAAAGCTGGACTGTTTATTACTCACTGATTGCCAAAAGATTTAAAGAATCCTATTTTGAGAAGCTGCGCACATGGTGTGACAACCATAACATATTTATCACCGGACACCTTTTGATTGAGGATATTCCCTATGCTTCAGCTTACGTAACAGGCAACCCCCTTACTATGCTTTCACAGTATTCTCTGCCCGGCATCGATGAAATTCACACATGGACAACAAACGCTGAATATTTAACGTTTGCTACCGGTGAATATGCTATATCGAAATCCGGTAACGGCGGTATTGCAGAGTTATTTGCGCTTGGTCCGTGTGATATGCCGCTTTCAAAGGTAAGACAGATGATATGGCTTGCGGCACTTCATAAGGTGGACAAATATCTGCTTGCAGTTTCCGCTTATGACGCCAAGGGCAACATGCTAAAAAACGCCCACTATAATCCTCACTGCTATACTCAGCCATGGTGTGAGGCATATAGCTCCCTTGGTGCAGATGCTGCAGAGGCCGCACGATTCGCTCATAAAACTTCAGTTTGTCAAATTGAACTTAGGCACCCCCTAACAATAAGCATTAATAGTTTAAATGCTCCGGAAAACCAAAAGCGTATCAATTCAGACTATATGGCACTCATTAAAAGTCTTGTACATAATCAAAATCAATGGCATCTTATAAACGAGAACGATGAAGCTTCCGCAAAATTAGTATTTTCACTTACGGAAAACGGATATTACGAAGAGATTTCTGGCAAGGCCTTTACTTCTCTTTATGATGTTGAATCCTTCATTAAAGCCCGTGTAGAAAATTCTGTTACCGTTACGGAGAACGGAGTTCTTCCGGAAAACATATTGGTAAAATGCTTTACAGATGAAAGCTATGCAGTACTTGACATGACCGACGGCAAAGACAATTATTTTTCAAGAGCTATGCACATTTCTTCTGACAAAGAACTTGATATTGTTCTGTACGGAAGAAGCATATTTACCTCAGATTCAAAGTCGGAAATTTCCGGCGATACAGTACCTTTAAAAAATGATACTCTTAAGCTCGATTTAAGCAATCAAAGCCTGCTGCGCTGCAAATTTAAAGATAACAGCTTTAATTTTACATGCGGCTTTGATATGGAGTCAAGCTTAGTTATAAGAAGCTACCAAAATACCGGCAAATTTTATCTTGATGGGAAAATTGTTGATCCGTGCAATTCCTGTACGAAGCTTACACGCGGACTAAATTCTCTCTATACCGAAACAAATAAAATGATACTTTCAAAGGGCGTCCATACAATTGCGTATGATGGAAATTCCCTTGAGGTTGCTTATCTCCCCCTTTGCTTTGTGTCCGGTGATTTTTCCGTTTCAAATTACGGTGCACTCATGCCTATTCCTGAACGTGTTAAATGCGGAAATATCCGAAACTTACTTGAAGGCTTTGCAGGCAAAGCTCGGTTTTCATTAACAGCATTTATCCCATCCGGCAAAAATTTGTATTTATCGGCTAACACTTACGGACTATATACAAAGCTTTACATTGACGGGGAATTTATCGGGGAAAAACTGTGGGAGCCGTTTACCTGGCAAATTCCGGATAAATTCAGCGGAAAATCCGTAACTATTACCTTTGAGGAAGCTACTTCTATAGCGCCGATATTCGGAAATTCTGATTTCTTAAGGACATTTCGTGCCCTGCCTTCCGGAAATTACAGCAACATCGGTGTATCCGATATGAAATTTATTATAAAAGCCCCTCTCTAAAAAAGTATCAAAAAAACAAATAGACAATTCTTTCACTTTCTGCTATTATTTAAATAAACAAAAGCAAGGGGTGAAAAGATGAAAACAGTTGAATTGTTCACCGACGGAGCGTGCAGCGGTAATCCCGGACCGGGAGGATTGGGGATAATTTTAAAATATAAAGGTACTGCAAAGGAGATTTCAGAAGGCTATAAACTGACAACAAATAACCGCATGGAGTTACTTGCTGCCATAAAAGGTTTAGAAGCTTTGAAAGAGCCCTGCCAAGTAAAATTGTACAGCGACTCCAAATATTTGGTTGACGCAATACAAAAAGGCTGGCTCAAGTCATGGATATCAAAGGGCTGGAAAAAAGCAGATAAAAAGCCTGTTTTAAATCAGGATTTATGGCTTAGAATTTCAGAGCTTTTAAGTGTTCATAATGTGGAATTTATTTGGGTAAAAGGTCATGACGGACATACGGAAAACGAACGATGCGATACCTTGGCTACAACAGCAGCTGCCTCCTCTAACCTTCTTGATGATGAATTATATGACAACCAAAAATAGAAGCGGAATTTCCGCTTCTATTTTTTTACTGCTCTATTTCTAATTCGGCAAAGGCTCATCTTCTATCCAATTCATTACCATAGTAATTCTTCTTTTAAAGCCTGAATTCGTTTTCAGATTTCCAAAGCTATATGAGCCGTGCCAGCCTTTAATTAATATGACATATAACTTCTTTCCATCTAAATTCAATAAGTCGGTACTACCTATTGTGCAATTGTTATAATATAGCTTAATTTTTTATCAATATGTGCTGCCTTTAAGTCTAAAATAATTGACACCTTATCGGATAATATGCTATAATAATTGAATAAATTAGGCAGTTATAATTTACCAAAAAGGAGCATAATTATGGGGCTTACATTAACAGAAAAAATTTTAAAAGCTCACTTAGTTGACGGGGAGTTTGTAAAGGGCGGAGAAATAGGTATTAAAATCGACCAAACTCTGACCCAGGATGCAACGGGTACCATGGCTTATCTGGAATTTGAAGCTATGGGTGTTCCCCGTGTTAAGACAGAGCGCAGCGTTGCATATATTGATCACAACACGTTACAATCAGGCTTTGAAAATGCCGATGACCACCGTTTTATAGGATCGGTTGCTAAAAAGCACGGAATATATTTTTCCAGACCCGGTAACGGAATTTGCCATCAAGTTCAATTGGAACGCTTTGGCGTGCCCGGCAAGACCTTGATAGGTTCTGACAGCCATACTCCCACAGGCGGAGGCATTGGCATGATTGCTATAGGTGCAGGCGGTCTTGATGTTGCTGTTGCAATGGGCGGCGGAGCATATTATATTACATATCCTAAAATTGTTAAAGTTGAGCTTTTGGGAAAGCTAAGCCCTTGGTGCGCTGCTAAAGATGTAATTTTAGAAGTATTAAAGAGATTGTCCGTAAAAGGCGGCGTAGGTAAAGTTATAGAATACACAGGCGAAGGGGTTAAATCTCTTTCCGTACCCGAACGTGCTACTATAACCAACATGGGTGCTGAGCTTGGCGCAACCACCTCCATATTTCCTTCCGATGAGATTACAAAACAATTTTTGAAGGCTCAAAAGCGAGAAGACGTTTGGACTGCACTTTCTGCTGATGATGATGCTTCCTATGACGAATATATGAAAATAGATTTATCTAAAGTTGAGCCCATGGCTTCCTGCCCCCATTCACCTGACAATGTTAAAACATTAAGTGAAATAGGTAAAATGAAAATTGACCAGGTATCTATCGGTTCATGCACAAATAGCTCTCTCCTTGATATGCTTAAGGTTGCATATATATTAAAAGGCAAGACCGTTCATCCCGATGTATCTTTATCAATAGCCCCGGGTTCAAAGCAGGTTCTGAATATGCTTGCTGAAAACGGCGCGCTTGGGGTATTAATTGCTGCGGGAGCAAGAATTTTAGAAAGTGCCTGCGGTCCTTGTATCGGTATGGGTCAATCCCCGAACTCCAAGGGTATATCCTTAAGGACTTTTAATCGTAATTTTGAAGGCCGTTCCGGCACTAAAGATGCACAGATTTATCTTGTATCTCCCGAAGTTGCCGCTATATCTGCCATTACCGGTGTATTAACTGATCCAAGATCCTTGGGAGAAATGCCGGATTTCAAACTGCCGGCAGAATTTCTTATAAATGATAATATGATTGTAGCTCCCGTATCGGAAAAGGATATGGATTCTGTAGAAATACTGCGTGGGCCAAACATAAAGCCTTTCCCAACGACCACACCTTTAGATGATGTAATAGATTGCAAGTGCTCTTTAAAAGTTGGCGACAATATTACAACAGATCATATAATGCCGGCCGGTTCGAAAATATTACCACTGCGTTCCAACATTCCGGCTATATCAAAGTTCTGCTTTACAGCATGTGACGACAGCTTCCCGGAAAGAGCAGAAAAGCTTGGCAAAAGCATAATAGTAGGCGGCTCAAATTACGGGCAAGGCTCGTCAAGAGAGCACGCTGCCTTAGCTCCTCTTCATCTTGGAGTAAAGGCTGTTATAGTAAAATCCTTTGCAAGAATACATCGTTCAAATCTTATTAACGCCGGTATCCTTCCCTGTACATTTAAAAATGAATGTGATTATGATAAGATTAATCAAGGGGATGAGCTTGTGCTTAGCAATGTGAGAGATTCCATTGAAAAAGGCTCCGACTTGATTTTACTTAATAAAACAACAGGAGATGAAATTGTTTTAAACTGTGAGCTTTCTGACCGTGCCAAGGACATAGTGCTTGCCGGCGGCCTGTTAAGCTACACAAAACAAAATCTTAAATAAAAGGGGTAATATATATGACAAAAATTCAAATTAAGACTCCGATTGTAGAGATGGACGGAGATGAAATGACCAGAATAATCTGGAAAATGATAAAGGATATCCTTCTCATCCCCTATATTGACTTAAATACGGAGTATTATGACCTCGGCTTAGAGCACCGTAACGAAACAAACGATCAAGTTACACTAGACAGTGCCGAGGCTACCAAAAAATACGGAGTTGCCGTTAAGTGCGCTACAATTACTCCTAATGCAGCTCGCATGAGCGAATATAACTTAAAGGAAATGTGGAAATCTCCAAATGGAACTATAAGAGCAATCTTAGACGGTACAGTATTCCGTACTCCTATCATTGTTAAAGGGATTACGCCCTATATTCCCACATGGACAAAGCCCCTCACCATAGCTCGTCATGCTTATGGGGACATCTATAAAAACACCGAGCTAACGGTGCCTGAAGGCAGCAAATGCGAACTTGTAGTCACAGATTCTAAAGGCTGTGAAACAAGGGCTTTAATACACGAATTTAAAGATACTAAAGGTATTATTCAAGGGCTTCATAATACCGATAAGTCTATATCAAGCTTTGCAAAAAGCTGTTTCAATTTTGCAATAGATAAAAAGCAGGACTTATGGTTTGCTACTAAGGACACTATTTCCAAAAAATATGATCATCACTTCAAGGACATATTTAACGAAATATTTGAAGCTGAATATAAAGAAAAGTTTGATAAGCTTGGAATAGAGTATTTTTATACTTTAATTGACGATGCTGTAGCAAGAGTAATAAGATCAGAAGGCGGTTACATCTGGGCTTGCAAAAACTACGATGGCGATGTTATGAGCGATATGGTTGCAACCGCATATGGAAGTCTTGCAATGATGACTTCCGTATTGGTATCACCGGAAGGCCTTTATGAATATGAGGCTGCTCACGGAACAGTACAGCGTCACTATTATAAGCACTTAAAGGGTGAAACCACATCAACAAACAGCGTTGCAACTCTTTTTGCATGGACCGGAGCATTAAGAAAGCGCGGTGAGCTGGATAATACTAAAGATCTCTGTGATTTTGCCGACAAGCTTGAAAAAGCAACAATTCAAACAATAGAAAACGGAACAATGACCGGGGATTTATATTTACTTTCAAGCCTTGAGGGCAAAAAGAAAGTTAACACAGAAGAATTTCTTCTGGCAGTAAATGAAGAACTTAAAAAACTGCTTTAATATTAGAGTTATATGACATAACAGGGGCTGTAGCAAAAAATTGCTACAGCCCCTTATTATATTAGATTAATCTTTATATGGGTCTATTATTTCCCAGTCTTTAGGAGCATCTCCCAAGTCAACAACTTTTAAAGTTTCCCCATCTTTTAAAGCAGAATCAAAAGACATCAATCCCGGTATGTTAAACCTTGCGGCTACCCACGCATTTGTAGGCGAAAGCTTTCCTGTATATGCAGCCTTGCAAAAGTCATCTACCATGAATTTATGAGTTCCATCATGCCCATTATGTACGGGGGCTAAGCTTCCTGGTATTCTATCTAAATTTTGAATGGGAGCTTCTGTATTCCACTTCAGGTTTACTATATCATTCATAAAACTTTCCTGCCCCCTTGCTTCCTCTAAAACCTTCGGATTAAGCAAATCATTAACATTATGATATACCGCTTTTTGGTCGGGAAGCGTTACATAACTATGCTGACCTACGGAGTATTCATACGATGCTTTTGTTCCGTATAAAGACGATATATATGACTGCGGACCGTACCAGCCTATCCTTCTATTTTCATTAAGCCTTGCTGTTCCTCCGTTAGCAAGCTGAAGCACCATTGTCATATTCGAAAATGGATTGTCCCAGTAATTTTTACCTGTACCGAAACATTCATCTTCGTGATGGTCCCTATATCCAAAGCCGGTTACTCTAACTGCATAAGATTCTACTGATGACAAAATCATTGCTGTAGAGTGTGTTGGGTAATACATTGGCGGCATTCCGGCAACTTTTTTCCAGTCTTCTCCCTCCGACCTTTTAAAGCTTTGATAAAAGTGGCGCATATCATGATGATATTGAGCTTCCCCGTAAACAAAATCGCCCATTTCATTGCTTCTCATTTTTTCTCTGCAAAATATACTGCAGGGCCTGTAATATCCCGTTTCCCCCATGGAATAGGTAAGATGTGTCTTTTTTACAAGCTCGACAATTTCCGCAATTTCTTCTACTTTTATTCCCATAGGAACCGCGCTGTAAACATTTTTACCGGCCTTTAATGCAGCAATTGCAAGGGGTCCGTGGAGCTGCCTTTGGGTAAAAATTGCTATTGCGTTAATTTTATCATCTTTTAACATATCTTCAAAGCAGTCATATTCCCTTGTAAGCTCATGCTTTTTTGCCGTGTCATGTTGGCGGTCTTTTATTAAATCAGTTACCGCAACCCACTGGACATAAGGATGTAATTTAAAAAGCGGTATAAAATTTTGTACAAAGCTTCCGCATCCAACAACACCAAGCCTGATTTTTTCCTTCATTCAAATCACCCTTTCATTTTGAAACAAATTTATTATATTATCAATTTAGTATTCTTTCTACTTGTATTTTGACAAAATAAAGCTTATACTCAACCTATATTGACTTTATAAGGAGCAAAGCCATGGATACTAATTACACTGTTTCAAATCTTTTCTCGCCAATTCCCGAAGGGCACGATACAAAGATAACCTTCAGGCGGGCAAAACTATCGGGCTACATGAATACATATCATTATAATTTGAATCATTATGAGCTAATATGTATTACCGAAGGTCAATGCAAATGCTGCCTTAGTACAAAGGTTCATCTATTAGAGGGTACAAAGGACAAATTTTCTATAGCCATAATGAAAAAAGGTGAAAGTCATCACCATAGTTATGACAAAAGTAATTATCATTCCATATACCATATATTTTTTAATGATGAATATTTAGAGAATTTTAGGCAAAGGAGCGGTCAAAACTTAATTGAGCTTATTGATAATAAGCTTGTACTGGAATTCAACAAAATTGACTGTATGGATTTATTAAACACTATTGAAGCTTTATACAAATCTTCAGAAACATATGACTATATGCAGCTTTTATTAACGGACCTGTTCTTCTTAAATCTAATAAAGTTCATACCAAAATCAACTGAAATACCCGAATATAAAGGTAAAAGCCAAGGGATTTTTACGGATACTGTTTTATCTTTTATAAGATATATAGATGATAATTATAAAGAACAATTAACGCTCAAGATTGTATCTGACAACTTTTATTTAAACAAGGAATATTTAAGCAGGTTGTTTAAAAGTAAAACCGGAATGACTATAACAGATTACATAAACAGCGTAAGAATTAAAAAGGCTTGTGAATTACTTGAAAATACAAGTTTAGATGTTGGGTTTATAGCCTATAGTGTTGGATTTGGCAGCGCAACGCATTTTGATAGGCAATTTAAAAAGCAGCTTAAAATTACACCTAAAGAATATAGAAAGTCAAAAAAATAAAGGCAGCCTTTATTTTTTTATTTTACAGTTTTCCTCTGCTATTTGATTCCTAATACTAAAGGGCTTTTCTCTCCTACAAGCAGATGACACAGGTAACTATAACACCTGTCAAAGGCGACAACACTGCATAGCGGGAAAAAGCAAAAAGATTTTATCACTTTGGACAAAAATAGTATAGGATGTAAGCAAAAAAATAAAGGCAGCCTTTATTTTTTTATTTTACAGTTTTCCTCTGCTATTTGATTCCTAATACTTTGTAGGATGCAAGCAAAAAAATAAAGGCATAGCCTTTATTTTTTTGCTTACAGAGCTTTGGCTCTCATTTTTTCAATTTCATCTTTTATTGAAGGTGCGTTAAATATTGCAGAACCTGCAACAATTACATTAGCTCCGGCTTTTGTTACCTGCGCTATATTATCAGAGCTTATACCTCCGTCAACTTCAATGTCAATTTTCCTTTCACCAATCATTTCCTTAAGCTCAGCTATTTTATCATACATGGTACTTATAAACTTCTGACCCCCAAAACCGGGGTTAACTGTCATTATAAGAACCATATCCACATCATCAAGCACATGCTTTATTGTGCACAAAGGAGTTGCGGGGTTTAAGGCTACCCCTGCCTTAACGCCCTTCTCCTTTATACTTTGTATTGTTCTGTGCAGATGAGTTGTTGCTTCGGCATGAACAGTAATTATATCTGCACCTGCATTTACAAATTCTTCAATGTAGCGCTCCGGCTGCACGATCATAAGGTGTACATCAAAAAGTAGTTTTGTACATTTTCTGATGTCTTTTATAATCGGTACGCCAAAGGAAAGATTAGGAACATATTCACCATCCATAACGTCAATATGGACATAGTCCGCTCCTGCCTTATCTATCTTTACAATATCTTCGCCAAGCTTTGAAAAGTCGGCGGAAAGAATCGATGGTGATATCTTTATCATTTTGTGTCTCCCTTTCTTTTTCCGTCAAAACATTTAATTTTTACGTAATTTTCGTATCTGCTTTTAGATACAGCCCCCACCGACACCGCCTTTTTAACAGCGCAATCAGGTTCATTAATATGAGTACAGTCAGCAAACCTGCAAGAGCCATTTACCTTTTGAAACTCTGGAAAATAATCCATTAAATTTTCCGTATCGGTAATTTCAAAGGAACTAAACCCCGGGGTGTCAAGGACGTATCCTCCATGCTCAAGGCTAAGAAGTTCAACGTGTCTTGTTGTATGCTTACCTCGCTCGATTTTATCACTGACAGAGCCAGTTTTTAAAACAAACTTCTCATTAAAAGCATTTAGTGCCGTAGATTTACCTACGCCGCTGCATCCGGCAAAAGCAGAAATTTTGTTTTTAGTGATTTTAGCTAACTCCTTAAACCCCTCATCGGCAGCAATATTTGTTACCACAACGGGGAAATCGGCAGTTTTATAAATGTTCTCATATTCTTTTGCATCCTTAAGGTCACTTTTAGTTATACATATTGCCACACTGATGTTCTGCATTAGTGCAGCAACGGTTAGCTTGTCAACTAAAAGCAAATCCGGAGCGGGACTTGTCACTGCAAAGGTTACGATAAGCTGGTCAATATTAGCAACGCTGGGTCTTACCAGTTCACTTTTTCTTGGCAAAATATCGGTTATAGCACAAACAGAACTATCAATCGGCTCTATCTGCACATAATCTCCGACCATTGGCGTTAAAAAGCCTTTCTGCCTGAACTTACCTCTGGCAGAACACTCGTATATTTGATCATCGCATTTTACAAAATACAGACCGCCTACACCCTTTACTATCAAGCCTCTCATTAACCGTTTACACTTTCTTCCTTGTAAAATTGATCGTTTACATAAATTTCAAGAGTTACATCACCGGAAAACTTAAAGTTAACGGTTACTGTTTCGGAAGCATTATGGACTTTTTGATATACTGTAGCCCCATTGTCTTTTCGGATAACTTTTACAGTCATTTGATCCGGCTGGCTGGGAAGCTGAAAGCTTATTGACTTACCGGTTTCAGTATTAGTGTTTGTGCCGGTCTCAGTTTTTGTTTTTGAAACTTCCAGGTTTATCTTCTGTTTAACTTCAACCTTTGTATCGGCAGGTATTGACTGACCTACTACAGTATTTTCCGGCTTATCGCTGTCAACTTCTTTAACGTCTCCGCAGATAAGATTGCTTTCTTTCAAAAGAGCCTTTGCTGCATCAAGACTATAACCTTTCAAATCAGGAACTTTAACAGTTTCTTCTACTCCCTTGCTCTTATAAAGAGTAACTGTATCCCCTGCTTTAGCTTTAGAGCCTGCTTCGGGAATTTGTCTGGTTACAGTATCTTTTTTATACTCAGTATTTAAATTTTCATTGTTTTCTTCGGCAATGGTGCACTTATATCCTAATTTTGTAAGCTTTTTCTGTGCTTCATCTGCATTCATTCCGGTATAGTCTTCCAGCTTGGTAGTCTTTTCGCCCTTGCCGACAGTAATATAAATCATCTTTGAACCCGGCACGTTTTCGTTAGCTGCCGGATCCTGACTGATTATTTTGTCTTTTTCTTCTTCAGCACTATATTCATCAGTTTCAACAAGCTCTATATTTTTGTCCAGTTCGGAAACAACTTCCTGGGCTTGATCTACTGTTAAACCTTTTAAATTCGGTACTGATTTCTTGCCGGTATCTATTCCAAACAAAGCTCCCCGCAGCATAAAGACTGCCGCAGCAATTATTACGAAAGCGACAGTAATAGCTGCAATAACCGCTCTTTTATCTTCAGGTTTCTTCTCTTTGTCTTCCTTTTTATCTTCTTTTTTGTCTTTTTTCTCTGATAGGTCTTTGGGCGCGGTTTGATTTTCTTTTGCAGCATACGCTCTTTCATCTTCAGGTTTAATTACCGGAATTTGCTTGGTTGAAAAAACAACTTCATCTGCGTTATTGTCATCTGTAAGTTCCGCATCAGGATTTATAGATACTTTAAGCATATCCGCATACATATCTTTTGCACCTAAATACCTGGCTCTTTGCTCTTTGCGCATTGCTTTCATTATTATAAATTCAACAGAATTTGGAATATCGGGAATTATTTCACTTACGGGAGTAGGTTCTTTCTGTAAATGCTGCATTGCAACTGCAACAGTATTGTCCGCATCAAAAGGAACCGTTCCGGTAATCATTTCATACATACAAACGCCAAGAGAATAAATATCTGAACGTTCGTCTGTAAATCCGCCCCTGGCCTGTTCGGGTGAAAGATAATGGGCAGAACCAAGCACTGTTGTGCCTATTGTAGTGGTAGACGCCGAAGTCGCTCTTGCGATTCCGAAATCTGTTACCTTAACAACTCCTGCTGCATTTACCATAATATTATGGGGCTTTATATCCCTATGTATTATTTTATGCTCATGTGCGTGTTCTAAGGCTGCGCAAATCTGCATTGAAACTTTTAATGTTTCTCTCCAATCCAGCTTGCCTTTTTCGCTTATATATTCCTTTAAAGTTTTACCTTCTATGTACTCCATAACAATATAATGCAGACCATCATGAACGCCTACATCATGTATACCTACAATGTTTGGATGATTAAGGCTTGCAGCGGCCTTTGCTTCAATATCAAATCTTTTAATAAAATCCTGATCCTGCTTATATTCCGGCCTTAAGACCTTTACTGCCACGTCCCTGTTTAATACTTTATCATGAGCTTTATATACAATGGCCATTCCTCCGGCGCCTATTTCATTCTGTATTTCGTATCTGTCGCCTAATATTATTTCAGCCATGATTCTACTCCTCCTTTGCAGAATATCCTGCAATAATTACAGAAATATTGTCCTGTCCGCCATTTTCATTTGCAGCATCTATTAACTTTTTTACCGCATAATCAAGGGTGGCAGCATTTAATAAAATTATATCTAACATATCTTTTTCGGGCAGCATATCCGAAAGACCGTCAGAGCACATAAGTAATATATCTTTATCCGACAGCTTCCTTTGATAATAATCCATTTCCACTTGCTCATCAACGCCGATAGCACGAGTAATCACGTGCTTATTTGGAGATTGCTCAGCTTCTTCGGGTGTTATCTGGCCTTGCAATAAAAGCATCTCTATATAAGAGTGGTCGGTTGTAATTTTCTCAATTTCCCCTCCGCTTATTATATAGACACGGCTGTCACCCACATGACCAATGTGCAACGTATCATTATTTAAGAAGCACACATCAAGAGTAGTGCCCATGCCTTTTTGGTCATCCTTTGAATTTTTATAAATAAGAGTATTGGCAATGGCATAAGCTCTCTTCATTTCCATTTTTTCATTTGAAACTTCCTTCGTAAGAACAGATGTAACCGAATCAACTGCCATTTTACTTGCAACTTCGCCGGCATTATGTCCTCCCATACCGTCTGCAATGACAAAAAGCTTGCCGTCTGCATAAAGGCAGTCCTCATTGTTATCTCTTATTCTTCCTTTATCTGTTCCTTTTGCAAATACCATATTTATCCCTCCTCTGCGACTGATTTTCTAAGCTGTCCGCAGGATGCACTTATATCTTTGCCCAGTTCTCGTCTAACTGTGGCATTTATACCGTGCTCCTCAAGGAGCTTAACAAATTCATATTTTTTATTACCCCTCTTAAAGTTTTTTCCTTCAACAGGGTTAACATCTATAAGGTTAACGTGGCATAATATACCTTTTAAAAGCTCACCAAGTTGCAAAGCACACCCTGCTGAATCATTGACCCCGCTGATCAATGCATACTCAAAGGTTACTCTGCGACCTGTCTTTTCGGCATATTCTGCACACAGGGATATTATTTCTTTAACGGAAACTGCTTTCGCAGCAGGCATTATTGCTTTTCGGATTTCATCATTCGGAGCATGAAGGGAAAGTGCAAGTGTTATAGGTATATTTTCATTCATTAGTTTTTTTATGCCCTCTGCTAAACCACACGTAGATAATGTAATATGCCTGTACCCTATATTCAGCCCATCGGGATTATTTATAGCTTTAAGGGCTTTAATTATATTATCATAGTTGTCCAGCGGCTCCCCTATACCCATAATTACAACATTAGATATTCTAACATTAGAATCTTTTGATACGGCTCTTATTTGTCCTTCAATTTCAGATGGAGTTAAATTTCTTATTAAACCGCCTATAGTCGAAGCACAAAAGGCACATCCCATTCTGCAGCCAACCTGAGAGGATATACAAATACTATATCCATGCTCGTATTTCATTAGCACTGTTTCTATAATATTGTCATCTTCTAATTTTACCAAATATTTATGAGTTTCGTCAAGCTTTGACGCAAATTTCATGTATATCTGGGGCCAGACAACTTCATGTTTCTCGGATAATTCATTTCTAAAATCAAGCGAAAGGTCTGTCATGACAGCAAAATCCGTTTCACCCCTCCTAATCCATTTATAAAGCTGCTTAGCTTTATAATCAGGAAGGCTGAATTCTGTTTTAATTTCGTTAACTGTCAAGTCAGCCAAGTTCATATTTTCACTTCTTTCTCATTTTGCATATAAAAGCGCCGTCTGTATTATCAATATCGGGATAAAAGGTACGAAAGCCATCAATCGCTCCTTCAAAAGGCACTAACTCAAAATAATTATTATCTTTTAAAAAGGCCTTTATAACTTCTTCGTTTTCTCTTTGATTAATAGTACAGGTGCTATATACCAAAATCCCGCCGGATTTAAGCGTCTTACAGCCATTATTTAATATTTTAAGTTGAAGAGTGCTAAACTCGTCCCTTTCATCTCTGTTCCATTTTATGTCGGGTCTACGCCTTATTATTCCATAACCTGAACACGGCACGTCAAGAAGCACTCTATCACAGGATTCTTCTAAACCATCAAAAGGTTCTCCGGCATCGTGCAATTCTGTTTTTATTATACTGATTCCAAGTCTTTTTGCTGTATCATCAATTAATTTAAGCTTATGTTCAAATATGTCAAAAGCATAAATCGTGCCTTCATTATTCATCAGTTCGGCAATATGAGTAGTTTTGCCCCCGGGAGCAGCACAAGCGTCAAGAACTGTCATGCCGCTTTTAGGCTCTAATATCTTAGCAGTTTCATTAAAGGGTTCTGCCTGAACTGTAAACAAGCCTTCTTTAAAGCCGGGAATCAAATCAATTCTTCCTCTTTTTTTAATTTCAAGCATTTCTCCTCTTTTTAAGGAGCAATAATCTTTAATGTCATCATACAGCTTGTCCGGAGTTGTTTTCAGTGTATTTGTCCTTATGGTAACAGGCGGTGCGTTATTGCCCGCTGCTAAAAGTGATTCTGTTCTTTCAATGCCAAACCTTTCAAGAAAGTCTTTAACCATCCACTCGGGATATGAGTAATTAATGGAAAGGTACTTGGGAAGAGGCTCCTTCGGAACTTTTAAGGGTTCCGTTTTCGAGGCTTTTCTCAAAACCGCATTAACAAAACCTGCGCTTTTCAAGTGCCCAAACCGTTTTGCCAGATTAACACTTTCATTAACCGATGCCGACTCCGGCACTTTATCCATAAAATAAAGCTGATAAATGCCCATTCTCAATATGTTTAAAATCCATGGGGAAATTTTTTTAAGCTTTACTGTTGAAAACCGCTCAATGCACCAATCGATATATAATCTGTTCCTGATAACTCCTCTTGTAAGTTCACTGGCAAATGCACTATCTATATTTTCAAGCTTTTCTTCTCTTAGTATTCTGTCTATGGACAAATTCATGTAGGCACCGTTTTTGTCTACATCATAAAGTATTAATAAAGATGCCTTTCTTGCTTTATCCATAAAAACTCCTTTTAGCCGAGTATCTTTCCGGCTTTTTCATACACTCTGATATATCAAGGTCAGCATCTTTTTCCTCACATCAATAAAGTCATACTAAAAATGCCTTCTCGCTTTATCCAAAACTTTTTAGCCAAGTATCGCTTTGACTTTCATTTCATGCCCTCTGATATAATCACAGGCGGGCATCTTTTTTCCGCCTTCAAACTGCAGATTCAATACTTTAACCGCGCCGGTCCTGCAAGCTACAATTAAGCCTTCCTTGCAGTCGGAAACAATAATCTCGCCCGGCTTTCCGCATTTGTCTGATTTTACAGCTTTAAGTATTTTAAACTTTTGTCCATTGTAAAAAGAAAATGCACAGGGCCATGGATAAGTACCACGAACTAAATTATGCACGGCATTATTATCATTGTTCCAGTCAATCTCACCGGTTGTACTGTCCAGCATAGCAGCATATGTGCTTTCCTCGTCATTTTGCTTTATACGGGAAACTTTCCCCTGCTCTATAAGCTTTATGGCTTGAATCATTGCTTCTACGCCAACAGGCTCAAGTTTCTTGAAAAGCGTCTCCCCGTCATCATCTTCTGCAATTTCACATTCGGATTTAAGAATGATATCACCTGTATCAATGCCTTTATCCATATACATTATGGTTACGCCCGTTACTTTTTCGCCTTCAATTATAGCTCTTTGTACCGGAGCAGCCCCTCTATATTTAGGAAGCAGCGAGCCATGTACATTAATGCATCCGTATTTAGGATAATTTAATACATACTCAGGCAATATTTTTCCATATGCTACAACCACTATAAGTTCGGGATCCAGTTCTTTAAGTAGTGGCTCAATAGCATTGTTTTTCAGGGTATCAGGCTGATATATAGGTATATTATTATCAGTACAACAAATTTTAACCGGCGGAGCCGTAAGCTCCTTTTTGCGCCCTGTGGGTTTATCACTCTGGCAAACTGCGCCAACGATTTTCTGGCCTGCATCAAACAATGCTTTTAGATGTACTTTTGCAAATTCCGGGGTGCCCATGAACAAAATTTTCATTCTTGGTCCTCCGCATCATAGTAACGAATTACTTTCATGGTAAAGTTTTTGCCGTCTAAATGTTCTAATTCATGGCAAAATGCTCTGGCTAAGAGGCCTTCTCCTTCATAATAAACTACTTTGCCATTTCTGTCCTTTGCTTTTACTTTTACATGGTTAGGTCTTGCAACTTCTCCCCATTTCCCGGGAAAACTCAAGCAGCCTTCAGGGCCGACTTGTTCTCCTTCTTCCAATACAATAACAGGATTTATAAGCTCAATAAGGCCGTTGCCATCATCAACTACAACTACCCTCTTAAGAATGCCAACCTGTACTGCAGCCAATCCGGCACCGTTAGCCTGGTACATAGTTTCCTTCATATCATCTAACAATGTATGAAGTTTATCGTCAAAAATTCTCACTTCTCTTGATTTCTTATTTAAAATTTCATCAGGGTATTTTCTAATATTTCTTATGGCCATTTTAACCTCCTAGTACATATTATTTGGGTTTATATCAATACTCATCCTTATATTCTTATCATTATGCAATAGTAAAAGTGCCCGAAGCTTATCTCTGAATTCACCGTCAATATTTGCTTTTGCCCAATATCGATAGCGGTATCTGCCTTTTATCCGCGAAAGCGGTGCAGGTGCTGACTTAAATAAAGCCAAATCCTCAGTATCTGAAAACAGTTTCCGAAATTCGGATTCGGAAATCAAGCAGGAATTTTTTGTATCATTCTCATCCTCACCGGAGAAGGTTATACATAAAATCTGTTTAAAGGGCGGATAATCAAATAATTTTCTGAAAGCTATTTCATTTTCATAAAAAGCTTCATAATTCTGTTCTCTTGCATATCCTATAACACTGTTTTCCGGTGAA
>JAUZPY010000033.1 GCA_030705805.1 Bacillota bacterium
CGCTTGACGGTAAAGATTTATATAAATTACTCCGTAATTTGATTTTTTTAAAGGAAATAACTTTCCGCTTCGCTTCGCTTGACGGTAAAGATTTATATAACTTACTCTGTAATTTATTTTTTTTTAAAGGAAATAACTTTCCGCTTCGCTTCGCTTGACGGTAAAGTTATTATACTATATTCATTTAAAAAATGCAAACATTTGTTCTGTTTTTTAAAATTTTTTTAATCACATTAGGTAATATGTATCATAACCTTAACTACAATCCATAAAATCAGATATTTCTTAAGAACCAACCTTGTGCCATTAACCTTAGGCATAAAAGAATCCATAACAGTAAAAAAAGAACCCAGTTACCATTTTCTGATACCGGATTCTTTTTATTAACTAACTTTATTTAATTTAATGGCCTTGCGTTAATAAAGCGCTTATAAATTATACTGCGTGCTTCTTTTCTTTTTTATCAAGCGTTTCTTTTTTTGCAACACGTTTTACAGGTACTCGTTCAGAATTTCTTATTATCTCTGGCTGAGCATCATCGGTAACGCAAGCTTTATTGATTACTATTTTTTCTATTGTATGGTCAGATGGCATTTCAAACATAATTTCCGACATAATTTTTTCAATTATTGAACGGAGTCCTCTTGCGCCGGTGCCTCTGTCTATAGCTTTTTGAGCTATAGCTTCAAGAGCATCATTAGTAACTTCAAGCTCCACACCGTCGTATGCGCAAAGTGCAGCATACTGCTTTATAATTGCATTTTTAGGAACAGTAAGAATCTTAATTAAAGCATCTTTATCCAGGTTTGAAAGAGCGACAATAATAGGAAGTCTGCCTATAAACTCCGGAATAAGACCAAACTTTAATAAATCCTGAGGCTCAACCTTACCGAATAATTCTCCGATGCTCTTTTCAACTTTACTTTCAATCTTGCTGCCGAAGCCCAAAACATTTGAACCCATACGCTTTTCAATAACCTTATCCAGACCATCAAAAGCGCCGCTGCAAATAAACAGCACATTAGTGGTATCAAACTGAATAAATTCCTGATGGGGATGCTTTCTTCCGCCTTGAGGTGGAACGTTAGCAACGGTACCTTCAAGTATTTTAAGGAGAGCCTGCTGTACACCCTCTCCGCTTACATCTCTGGTTATTGAAGGGTTTTCAGATCGTCTTGAAATCTTATCGATTTCATCAATATATATAATACCCCTTTGAGCTTTTTCAACATCAAAGTCAGAAACCTGCAACAGCTTTAAAAGGATATTTTCAACATCCTCGCCTACATATCCTGCCTCAGTCAATGAGGTGGCATCAGCTATAGCAAAAGGTACGTCAAGAATTTTTGCTAATGTTTGAGCCATATAAGTTTTACCGACACCTGTTGGCCCTAAAAACAGGATATTGCTCTTTTGCAGTTCAACTCCATCGGCGCTGCCATGTCCGTAAATACGTTTATAATGGTTATACACAGCTACCGCCAAACTTTTTTTAGCCTGTTCCTGTCCTATTACATATTCATCCAGTTTAGCTTTTATTTCCTTCGGTGAAAGAAGCTCGGAAATTTCCTGTGTTTCAAAGTCCGAGGAGGAAATCTGCTCCTCATATTCACCGTCTGCAATCAGGTCATAGCAAAGCTCAATGCACTCATCACAAATATATACCCCAGGGCCAGCTATCAGTCTTTTCACTGCATCCTGGCTTCTTCCGCAAAAGGAACATGTAACCTGTTTTTTATCCGAGTCTTTACCCATAAAATCCTCCAAAATTATTAATGCTAATTATCTCTTCTCAATGATTTTATCTATTAAGCCATATTCCTTTGCCATTTGTGCATCCATGTAATTATCACGTTCTATATCGTTTTGTACCTGTTCAAAAGTCTTTCCGGTATTATCTGCAAGCAGCTTTGTTATCTTATTTTTTGTACGGACAATCTGTTCCGTGAAAATTTTAACATCAGAAGCCTGACCTTCATACACTCCGCTAATCAGCGGCTGATGAATCATTATTTCACTGTTGGGAAGTGCAATTCTCTTTCCTTTTGTTCCGCTTGAAAGTAAAAATGCACCCATAGAAGCAGCCATTCCGATACAAATGGTAGTTATATCACACTTTATATATTTCATCGTGTCATATATTGCCATTCCGGCAGTAATGCTTCCGCCCGGAGAATTAATATACAATGAAATGTCCTTATCAGGATCTTCACTTTCAAGAAAAAGTAACTGAGCAATTATAATACTTGCGCTTTCATCAGTAACCATGCCGTCTAAGAAAATTATTCTATCTTTCAATAGACGTGAATAAATATCGTAACTTCTTTCTCCGTGTGATGTCTGCTCTATAACATAAGGCATTGAATCAAGCATATAAGTACCTCCCAAAAAATAGTTTTTTATTTTTCTTCTTTCTTAGCAGCACTCTTTTTAGCTGGCGATTTAGATGCTGTATCCTTTTCAGTTTCAGCTTTCTTTGTTGCAGTCTTCTTTTCGCCATCATCTTCAGCTGTTTTTGCTGCTCCCTTTTTAGTTGTCTTCTTTTCTTCTCCCTGATCTTCCTTTTCAGCTTTAGCTTTTTTAACCTGTTTGGCGTTTGCTACAAGGAAATCAAAGGTCTTTTCTGTAACTACATCTTGCTTTACAGCGTCATAGTTGTCACCCATCAGCTCTTTAAGCTTAGCAATCTCCATTTTATAAAGTTCGGCTGTCTTTGCTATCTGTGCTTCTACGTCTTCGTCTGTTGCTTCGATTTTTTCAAGCTCGGCAACTTTTTCAAGTACAAGACTTCTGATAACCTGATCTTTTGCTGATGGCTTCATCTGCTCTTTAAGCTGGTCAACAGTCATTTGAGTATATTGAAGATACATATCAAGATTAATGCCCTGAGACTGGAGTCTGTAGCCGTAATCCTGAACCATCTTCTCAACCTGATTATCAACCATGCATTCGGGTAAATCAATTTCAGTATTCTTAACAACTTCATCTAAAACTGCTGATTCGATTTCTCTCTTGGTTTTCTCTTCGGCTTCCTTCTCCTTCTTAGATCTAATATCAGACCTAAGCTCGTCAAGAGTATCAAATTCGCTGACGTCTTTTGCAAAATCGTCATCTAAAGCAGGCAGTTCTTTTACTTTAAGTTCTTTAAGCTTAACCTTAAATACAGCCTCTTTGCCCTTAAGTTCTTCCGAATGGTATTCCTCAGGGAAAGTTACATTAACATCAAACTCTTCGCCTATATTCTTGCCAATAATTTGCTCTTCAAAGCCAGGAATAAATGCACCGGAGCCAAGTGTTAATTCATGATCTGTTCCTTTGCCGCCTTCAAAAGCAACACCGTCAACAAAGCCTTCAAAGTCAATGGTTGTCATATCTTTGTCCTCTGCTGCTCTGTTATCAATTGTTATAATTCTTGCATTTTGCTCAAGCTTTTTATTAAGCTCAGAATCAACATCTTCATCGGTTACCTTATTTTCAATTTTATCAATTGTAACGCCCTTATATTCGCCAATTGTAACCTCAGGTTTTGTATATACAGTTGCTGTAAATACAAAATGCTCATCTTCGCCGATTTTATCTATATCTATATCGGGTTGACAAACGGGGTTAATTTTACTTTCCTCTACTGCATTATCATATGCATCAGGAATAATAAAATTAACAGCATCTTCATAAAAAACGCCGGCTCCATATGCCTTCTCAATCATTTTTCTAGGAGCTTTTCCTTTACGGAACCCGGCCAAGTTAATTTTCTTAACGTTCTTTATGTAAGATTTTTGCATAGCCTCTTCAAAGACTTCAGGTGATACTTCAATAGTAAACTTCACCTTATTTTTCTCGACATTCTCCAGGGTATAACTCATTCTCATTCATCCTTTCAAAAACCGCAACCACTATATGAGAGTTGCCTATCTAACTCACAATTATACCATATATACGTAATTTTTCAAGATTTTTTTTCACAATATAAGTTTTTCCGGCAAAAAAGACAAATAATCACAAGAAACCAGACTTGTTATATCAGAAATTTCATTATAAGTGCCCATTTTTTCATTGTGAAGATGCCCGTATACAATTTTAGACACTCCGTACTTTTTTGCGATTTCTAAAAACTCACCAAGCGGCGGGTAATGCATAGCCATTATAAGCTTATCTTTATTTTTCTTTAGTGCATCTTTTATTGAAAGTTCCAGCCTTATGAGCTCACGCTTATATATTTTTTCATCTTCTTTAGTAAAATCTTTATCGGAAGGGGTAGTCCAACCTCTGCATGCACATACGGCAAAATCTTCAAAGGCACAAGAATTATTATGTAAAAATATAATTTTAGACATTCCTTCTTCTTCCTTCATTTTATTAAGTTTATTTAAAGTTGGCCACCAATAGTCATGATTGCCCTTTGAAATTATTTTAAAACCGGGCAAGCTTTCAATATACTTTATATCTATTATTGCCTCATTAAGATATGTTCCCCATGAAATATCTCCGGGAATTATTACATAATCATTATCCGAGACATTATTTTTCCAATTTAATTCAATTTTATTTACATAATTTTCCCAATTCTTACCAAACACATCCATGGGTTTTTTTACTCCGAGAGGCAAATGCAAATCGCTGATTGCAAAAACAGACAATATAAAAATCCCCTTTCTGTGAATAAAATATGCCGCATAGTACATACTAATTTAGCACAATTAAGTGCCTATAAAATGAAAGGAACTTGATAAGTATGGATTCTAATAAAAAGCAAGACTGTTTAGACGGCATTATATGTGACGCAGAAAAGTGCGAATACAATGACAGCCGCAAATGCTACGCATCTTCAATAAAAGTTGAACATGGCAATGCTACAACCTCCAGCGAAACCGAATGTAGCACATTTAAGAACAATACAAGCAACCAGTAATTCAAGAAATAAAGGGCAGTAATGCGAATCCGCTTACTGCCCTTTTACTATCTTAAGAAGGTGTCAACCACGGTCTTCATATCATCTTTTTTGCATACTCCGTCAAATCTGATTTCCTTGTCTAAAAGGTCTGAAAGAGATTTGGGTGGTTTCTGACCTGATAGTTCAGATAGCTTATCCAAAAGTTCAAATTCTGTTTCTGTTTTTTCTGTTTCCTCGGCGCCTGCAATAGCTTCAACTACACTACCGCTGAATTTGAAGGGACTTGCGGTAGACGCAATAATTGTTTTAGTTGCGTCATGTGTCTGCGCAACGTACTGCTCATACACATTCTGTGCAACTGCGGTGTGAGGATCCATAACATACGAATAATTCCGCTCAATATCCGCAATAGTTCTAATTGTAAATTTATCATCGCAATAAGCTGCATAGAAAATATCCGCAAGCTTTGTTTTAATTCTATCCGGAATTTCATACTGACCTGTTTCGGAAAGCTCGTTCATCAGTTCCCTTACAAGCTCTGAATCATTTCCTGACGCATGAAATAAAAACCTTTCCAAATTGCTGGAAATCAAAATATCCATTGACGGAGATATTGTTGTAACAAACTCCCTGTTCCTATTATATACGCCGGTCCTGATAAATTCAGTAAGAACATTGTTGCTGTTTGAAGCACATATAAGCTTATTTACAGGTACTCCCATCTCCATAGCGTAATATGCCGCAAGAATATTACCGAAATTACCTGTAGGTACACAAATATTAATTTTTTCTCCGCAGGAAATTTCTTCATTTTTTATCAGTTCGGCATATGAAGATACATAATACACAATCTGAGGAACCAATCTGCCCCAGTTTATTGAGTTGGCACTTGAAAGCTCTATACCCGAAGACTTCAGCTCCATATTATAAGCTCTGTCTTTAAATATTTCCTTAACTCCGTTTTGAGCATCATCAAAATTGCCCTCAATTGCACAAACTCCGACATTTTCACCTTCCTGAGTCTGCATTTGAAGCTTTTGCATAAGAGAAACTCCGCCTGTCGGATAGAAAACAAAAATCTTCGTGCCGGGTACATTTTTAAAGCCCTCAAGCGCTGCCTTACCGGTATCTCCGCTGGTGGCAACTAAAATTGCAACCTCTTTATCTACTCCGGTTTTTTCCATAGAAACAGTTAAAAGGTGCGGCAATATTTGGAGAGCCATATCCTTAAATGCACATGTAGGTCCATGCCATAGTTCAAGAATGTATGTTTGGTCATTTAACTTATATATCGGAGCAATGCTCTCTGTTTCAAACTTTTCCTTAGTATATGCCTTTTGGGTGCATTCCTTAATTTCATTTTTCCTGAAATCTGTCAAATAAAGGCCTAAAATTTCTGTCGCTCTGTCCGGATACAAAAGCTCTCCTAAAGATACTATCTCGTCCATAGAAAGCTTCGGAATTTCGTCCGGAACAAACAAGCCTCCGTCAGAAGAAAGGCCTTTTACAATTGCATCCGCAGCATTTATTTCAAGAGTTATATCTCTTGTGCTGTGATAGATCATAGATTAACCTCCTGCAAGTATTACAGGTATTTTTTAAGTCCTTCAGTAAGTTCATCGGGACTTACACTGATTGTAATTGCAAATGAAACATTTGCTTTTTCGCAAATAGCACTTATTTTGTCCATTAAGTTTTCTAAGTCCTTTATATCATTGAAGCCAACAATCTTTGTAATACTGTCAACAAACATATTTGTAATATCAAAATTTTGTGATAAGATGCCGCAAATCAGCCCGTAAAAAGCATCATAACTTTCAATTGAATAATCTTCTGTATTGATAAGCCTAACTTTATAGTTAAGGTCATATTTGTGTCTATCGCCCTTGTTGATAAACACTACGTTGCCACTTTGCTCATTGAGTGCTGCATGAACTGAATCAAGGAGAGTCTTGGTCTTACCGGTTCCTTTTTCACCAACGATGATTTTAATCATAATTCTGCCTCCCTATTATTAATTCTAGAGCTTCAGCTCTTACCTTATTTTACTATAAACCAAAGGTTATTTCAAGTTATTTTTTAGTCTTGCATATAATGCTGCGCCTGCTTCTTCATAACCGGGCTTATTTAAGAGGGCAAACATATTCTTTTTATATGCTTCTACACCGGGCTGGTCAAACGGATTAACGCCTAAAGTATAGCCGCTGATGCCGCAAGCCTTTTCAAAAAAGTATGCCAAAAAGCCAAAATTATAAGCGTCCATTTTCTCAATTTCAAGCACAAGATTCGGAACCTGGCCGTCTGTATGTGCAAGAAGTGTACCCAAAAATGCCCTGCTGTTAACATAGTTCATGGTCTTCCCTGAAAGGAAGTTTAATCCGTCGGTATTTTCTTCACTATTTATAATAGTAACATCCTTATCGGGCTCTTTTACGGTAAGTACCGTCTCAAACATTACTCTTCTGCCTTGCTGTATATACTGTCCCAATGAGTGAAGATCTGTTGAAAAGTCAACTGCTGCCGGGAATATTCCCATCCCGTTCTTGCCTTCGCTCTCGCCATAAAGCTGCTTCCACCACTCACCTATATAATGCAGCCTCGGCTCATAGTTTGCCAGGATTTCAACTGTTTTTCCTTTTCTGTAAAGAATGTTTCTGACAGCTGCATATTCTATGCAGGCGTTTTCATCAGAGCTATATTCTTTCATTGCGTCACAGGCGCCCTTCATCATAGCGTCTATATCAATTCCCGCTACAGCAATCGGAAGCAAGCCAACTGCCGTAAGAACGCTGTATCTGCCGCCTATATCATCGGGAACAACAAAGGTCGGAAAGCCTTTTTCATCAGCATATTTTTTCATTGCTCCTCTTGATTTATCGGTAGTAATGAATACTCTGCCGTCGCAAGTGCCGTACTTTTTTTCAAGCAGAGCAGAAAGAAGCCTGAATGCAATAGCAGGTTCTGTAGTTGTGCCTGATTTACTTATAACATTTACAGAAAAATCCTTATCAGAAAGATATTCAAGAAGCTCATTCATATAGTTTGCGCTTATATTGTTCCCTGCAAATACTACAGAAGGGCAACCTCTCTTTTCCTTTGGAAGAGCGTTAAAAAAGGATGAGTTAATCATCTCTATAGCAGCTCTTGCGCCAAGATAAGAACCACCAATTCCGATTACAACTAAAACATCTGAATTGCCTTGAATATTTTTTGCAGCTTCTTTAATACGTACAAATTCTTCCTTATCATAGTTTTCGGGAAGCTTTACCCAGCCAAGGAAATCATCGCCTGCGCCGCCGCCGTTTTCTACCAATCTTTTTGCCTCAAGAACCTGTGATCTTATAGCGTCAACTTCACTCTTTGTTATGGTACTTTCCGAATAATCAAACTTTACCATATTATGTCTCCTTTTTTACCGGCACCATTATGGTGCTGTTTTTTATTATTAACACTGTAATACAGCGCAATTAACTAAAACCCAATGAAATTTGCAATTACCAAAGCTACAAGCAGAAAAGTTATCTCCATAGAGCACTCTGCTACATATGCTGTTTTTTCCGAATTCATTTCCTTACCTAAAGCAAAGAAGGAAAATCCGTAAATAAGCGCCAGTACGGAAAATCCCAAATTTATTCTTTTTATTATAGCAAAAGATACCAAAAATGTCAACAAGCACGCTATAGGCAAGTCTAATAACTTATTATTTCTTGAATCTTTAGCAAAGAACAACACAATAATGTTTGTAAGTCTGCCGAACACCGGCGCTAAAAAAGCTGCCTTTAGTCCTTCAGTTCCGTAAAAAGCTGCCAACAGTGAAGTTTCTATGAGTAAAATTCCTGTTATGGCGGAGGCGCCCAAACCAATTTCGCCTGCATCTTCAAAAATTCCGAAAACGGATTTTATTCTCTTTTTGTCCATGGCAGCTATACATAAAACCGCAGCCGCAGCCGGAAGAATCCCGCCGTCTATAGAACTGCAGGCAAAATATACTGCCGCTGCGAAGGCTCCTTCTATAATTCCCCGAAAAGGCGATAAGCTTAATATTTCCTTTGCATTTATTTTATTTGATACTATAATTTTTTTCTTTATAAAAGCATAAATTTGTTCCATGAAAGCACATCCTTTCACTCTATTATGCCCTTATCATGAAAAAAAATAATAAAGGCTGTTATAATAAAGATTGATATAATCCCCTTAGAAAATTCTTGAAATCTTTTTGTTGTTTCAAGCTAAGGGGACTATATCATTTATAACAGTCTTTTAATATATTAAAAATTTTATGCGGTTTTTTAATTAATATTACTCTACAGCGTTGCAGCCATAACCGCTTTTATAGTGTGAAGCCTGTTTTCAGCCTCATCAAAAACTATTGACCTGCCACTTTCAAAAACTTCGTTGGTAACTTCCATGCTGTCACGGTTAAAACGTGTACACATTTCTTTTCCGACTGCTGTATTAAGGTCATGATAAGCAGGCAGACAATGCATAAATACTGCTTTTTCTCCCGCAATATCCATTAGCTTTTGGTTAACCTGATAAGGCGAAAGGTCTTTGATTCGCTCTTCCCATACATTTACAGGCTCACCCATTGATACCCATATATCGGTATAAACAACGTCCGCTCCCTTAACCGCAGAAAGCTCAGGTGAAAGAGTAATACTGCCACCGTTTTGAAGCGCTATTTCTCTGCACTTTTCTACCAAAGACGAATCCGGGAAATACTTTTCCGGAGCGCAGGCAACAAAATCAAGACCCATCTTAGCACATCCGACCATAAGAGAATTGCCCATATTGAATCTTGCATCACCCATATATGCAAGCTTTATTCCTTTAAGCTGCCCGAAGTGCTCTTTTATAGTAAGAAAATCTGCCAGAATCTGTGTGGGATGAAATTCGTTTGTAAGACCGTTCCACACAGGAACATTAGCATACTTCGCAAGCTCTTCAACGATTTCCTGACCATAGCCTCTGTATTCGATGCCGTCAAACATCCTTCCGAGTACTCTTGCAGTATCCCTTATGCTTTCTTTTTTACCGATTTGGGAACCGGATGGGTCCAAATACGTAACATTCATTCCCAAATCATGACCTGCCACTTCAAAGCTGCATCTGGTTCTGGTACTGGTTTTTTCAAAAATAAGCACAATATTTTTGCCCTTATGCATATCGTGAGGGATATTATTTTTCTTTTTATACTTTAAATCCTCTGCTAAATCTATAAGCCCGCCTATTTCTTCAGGAGTAAAATCCAACAGCTTTAAAAAACTTCTGCCTTTTAAATTCATTGTGCCACCTTCTTTATTACTTCTATTGCTTCCGTAAGCACCTCTTTCGGTATGTTTAAAGCCGGAAGCAATCTTACTTTATTTTTAGCCTTTATAACCAATACGCCGTTATCAGTACATTCTTTTATAAACTGTGATGCGTCCTTTTCTGTTTCAAGTCCCAACATTAAGCCCATGCCTGTTACGCTTTTTATTCCTTTTGCTTTGGAAAGTTCATTTATAATGTATGAGGATTTCTCCCTAACCTCATTAAGCAGTGCATCGTCAATTCTGCTCATTATATTATATGCTCCGGCACAGCACACAGGATTTCCTCCGAAAGTTGAGCCATGCGTTCCGGGTGTTAACACATCCTTCACCTTTTCACCCAGCATTACGGCTCCTATCGGAAGTCCTCCCCCAATTCCTTTTGCCGTACTTACAATATCCGGCATAACTTCGTAATTCATATAGCCGTACAGCATACCTGTTCTGCCATTGCCCGTCTGAACTTCATCGCAAATTAAAAGTATATCGTTTTCAAGACAAAGTTCATATAAAGCCTTCACATAATCCTTATCTAAAGCAATAACTCCGCCTTCACCCTGAACAACTTCAATCATAATTGCGGCTGTTTTATTTTCCTTAATCAGATTTTTAATAGCCTCTATATTTCCTGCTTCTGCATAAAGAAATCCTTCCGTAAGGGGCAAAAAGTCATTATGAAAAGAATCCTGACCTGTTGCCGCCAAAGTAGTAATCGTTCTGCCGTGGAAACTGTTAACAAGCGTAATTATTTTATAAAAATCCGCTCCATGCTTTTCCTTTGCATATTTTCTTGCCGCTTTTATTGCGCCTTCATTTGCTTCAGCTCCGGAGTTACAGAAAAACACCTTTTTCATATCTGTCTTTTCACACAAAAGCTTTGCTAATTTAACGCAGGGCTCAGTATAATACAAATTTGAAGTATGCTGATATTTAAGCATTTGATCGGTTACTGCTTTTATCCACTCCTCATCTGCTACCCCAAAGGCGTTTACAGCAATTCCGGTTGCCATATCTATATATTTTTTGCCTTCATTATCCCAAACAAACGAGCCTTTGCCATAAGCAATCTCAACAGGGAACTTTGCATATGTATTAGCTACATATAAAGAATCAAGCTCTTTTAAGTTATTGTTTTCTGTCATTTTTTATTCACCACCATCGTTCCTGCGCCTTCGTTAGTCAGTATTTCCAAAAGGATCGCATGAGGCACTCTGCCGTCTAATATAACTACCTTGCGGACTCCGTGAAAAATAGCCTCAATACAGCATTCAACTTTAGGTATCATTCCCCCGGATATTACTCCCTGCTTAGTCAGCTCCCTGGCTTCTTCTATGTCAATAACGGGCACAATGGACTCTGGGTCATCCTTATCCATTAATATTCCCGAAATATCTGTCATTGAAATAAGATTCTCTGCATTTAATGCGCCTGCAATATAAGCGGCGGCAGTGTCTGCGTTAATATTGTATACGTTGCCCTCCATATCGCAGCCGACCGTTGAAATTACGGGTATGTAGCCTTTTTCAAGAAGGTCATTTACAGGCTCAATATTAATTTTAGTTATCTCTCCGACATAGCCCAGCTTTGGATCCTTAGCTTTTGATT
The DNA here is from genome assembly GCA_030705805.1 of Bacillota bacterium. Classification (GTDB taxonomy): domain Bacteria; phylum Bacillota; class Clostridia; order CAKSNL01; family HGM11501; genus JAUZPY01. Next base: position 11,809 of record JAUZPY010000033.1, read on the forward strand.
CGATCATATGACCATCAATGCCGGAAAGTCCAATGGCGTTTCCGCCCTTTATTTGAAGGAGATTTACAAGGCTTTTATTTACCTTGCCTGCCAGCACCATTTGCACTATGTCCGCCGTCTCTTTATCGGTTACCCTAAGTCCGTTAACAAACTCAGACTTTTTGCCCATTTTATCAAGCAGGTCTGATATTTCAGGCCCTCCTCCGTGCACAAGCACAACCTTAACTCCTATTAAATGAAGAAGCACCACATCGCCCATTACCTGCTGCTTCAAGTCCTCATTTATCATAGCGTTTCCGCCGTATTTTACTACAACTATTTTGCCGTAATATTTCTGAATATACGGAAGTGCCTGAGTTAGTACCTCTGCACTTTGCTTATTTGTATAGTTAGCATTCATCATTATCACCTCAAGTACGGTAGTCACCGTTAATTTTTACATAGTCATATGTAAGGTCACAGCCCCAGGCTGTTGCTTCACCTTGCCCGTCACCCAGCTCAAGCTTAACTATAATCTCAGGCTCTGACAATATTTCTTTTGCCGTTTCTTCGGAGAAATCCACCCCTGCTCCGTCCTTGCAGACATTAATAGTACCTTTTGATGAAGCAAAATACACATCTATTTTATTTACATCAATATCTGCTCCGCTATATCCGGCAGCGCAAAGCACTCTACCCCAGTTTGCATCTGCGCCAAACATTGCCGCTTTAAAAAGTGAAGAGCAGATTACTGATTTTGAAACCTTCTTTGCGTCCTGCTCAGTTTTTGCACCGGTTACCACACATTCCAAAAGCTTGGTTGCTCCTTCACCGTCGCCGGCAATTTTTCTGCACAAATATACCGTTACGGTATTTAATGCCTTCATAAATTCAGCAAAGTCTGCGCCTTCTTCGGTAATTTTCTTATTTCCTGCCATACCGTTTGCCATGATACTGACCATGTCATTAGTTGATGTGTCACCGTCTATGCTGACCATGTTAAAGGTTTTTTGAATATCGGTTGACAATGCCTTCTGAAGCATTTCCCTGCTTATATTTACATCTGTTGTTATGAAAACCAGCATAGTTGCCATATTGGGGTGTATCATACCGGAGCCTTTTGCAATGCCGCCGATTTTACATGTTGTACCGCCTATTTCAAAGCTTACGGCTATTTCTTTAAGCGCTGTATCTGTAGTCATTATTCCTTCTGCCGCATCTGCGCTTTTATTGCCAAGACCACTGCAAAGCTCCTTCATGCCGTTTTTTATGGGTGTTAAGTCAAGCTTCTGACCAATAACACCGGTTGACGCAACAATAACGTCATCTGCCTTTATTGAAAGTGCGTCTGAAGCATACTCACTCATAGTCTCAGCAATGAAAATTCCGTCAGCATTGCACGTATTTGCATTGCCGCTGTTGCATATTACAGCCTGTGCCACTCCGTTTTCTAGGTGCTTCTTTGTTACAATCAAAGGAGCTCCTTTAACCAGATTCGTTGTATATACAGAGCAGGATGCAGCCGGAACCTCACTATATATAAGAGCCAAATCTTTTTTTGATTTATTTTTTCTGATTCCGCAGTGTATTCCGTTTGCGGTAAAGCCTTCTGCCGCACAAATACCGCCGTCTATAATGTTCATATTATCCTCCTATAACTCAAGTCCCGTCTCGGGAGCTATTCCAAGCGCTAAATTCATACATTCCACAGCAGCTCCGGAAGCACCCTTACCTAAATTGTCAAATCTTGCAATGAGCACTATACGCTCATCGTTTCCTTCTACGGTAATTTCCATATTGTCCTTACCGGAAAGAGCGTTAGATGCCAAACAGCCATCCTCTGCAATTCCTTCTTTATACCAAACAACAGGTCCTGCGTACAATTCCTTATACGCATTTTTTATATCTAAAGCTTCGTATCCTTCACATAAATCTTCTTTAAAAAGCGGAACGGTTACAACCATGCCGCTGTAAAAATCCGAGACTATCGGGCAAAAAATTGGAGCTTTCTCCAAAGCCGTTACATATACCATTTCCTTCAGATGCTTATGCTGCTGATTAAAACCGTATTGTCTGGGTGAAGAAAGCAGCTCACTTCTCGAATCATCCGTATATTGTGCAATCATCTTTTTTCCACCGCCGCTATATCCGGTAACGGAATGGCAGGTAAGCCTAGTTTCCGCCTTAATTATACCTTTTGACACTAAGGGATAAACTAGTGCTATGAAGCCTCCCGCATGACAGCCGGGAACAGCAATTCTTTTAGACCCTGCTATTTTTTTTGCAGCTTCTTTTGAAAGTTCGGGAAAGCCGTATGTCCATCCTTCTTCTGTCCGGTGTGCGGTAGATGTGTCTAATATAACTGTGTTTGGATTTTCTACCATTGATACTGCTTCGATCGCTGCCGCATCAGGCAGGCAAAGAAATGCAATATCACAGGAATTAAGCGCTTTTTTTCTTTCATCCGGATCTTTCCTAAGCTCTTCAGGTAATGTTATAAGCTCTATGTCATCTCTTTTTTCAAGCCTGTCATATATTCTTAACCCTGTTGTGCCTACGCTTCCGTCTATAAAAACCTTTTTCATTCATTCACCCCATGTCCTGATGTATATTTATACGAAATATATGAATATTATACGCCTTTTATTCCAATATGTCAACACAATAATAGTTAAATTTTGTATTATATTTTCAGAGTTATCCCAATTTTTATTGTTTGTTTTCACTATAGTCTGCATTTTTGAATACATTGTATAAATTATTCATAAAAACAAATATTTAATCATTGAATAATTATTTGAAGTGTGCTAAAATAAGACAAAATGTTTAAGGAGTGTTTTTTATGTCTATTTGGCTTGAAGCAGCCATGGTAATATGCTTTGGAATATCATGGCCTACATCTATAATGAAATCATTAAAATCAAAAACCTCAAAGGGCAAAAGCCTTTTATTTATGATTTTAATAATAATCGGCTACCTATTCGGTGCTGCCGCAAAAGTTGTAATTTGGGTGCAGCCGGATAAAAGTTTTAAAGATGTCTGGGTTCTTCCCTTCTACATACTGAATTTACTTATGGTCGGCTTTGATGTATGTCTTTACATTAGAAACAAAAGCTATGACAAGCAAAAAGAGGCTGCTATTACGAAATAAAAGCTTATTAGCCGATGAAGTGTTAGCCTCTCGTCAGGTGAGGAATACTGTATTATATATGCAGTTTAAATACTAGCATCTTATACCTAATATTGTCAATAATAAACCCGGATTTTGTAAGCTAGCTTACAAAATCCGGGTCTTTTTTATTTAAACAGCGGTAAAAATACCAGGGCAACTATACTCATAAGCTTTATTAGTATATTGATTGAAGGGCCGGCTGTATCTTTTAAAGGATCTCCGACTGTATCACCAATAATTGAAGCTGTATGCGAATCGCTTCCCTTTCCGCCATGCATACCTGTTTCTATATATTTTTTAGCATTGTCCCAGGCTCCCCCTGAATTGGACATGAAAATTGCCATCATAACACCGCTGGCCAAAGCTCCCGCCAAAAGTCCTCCCAGAGCCTGCGGATCAAACAGTCCAACTGCGATAGGAACAACTATTGCAATAAGTGCAGGAAAAATCATATTCTTCAAAGCCGCTCCCGTGCTAATGTCAACACAGGTTACATAATCAGGTTCCGCTTTTCCTTCAAGAAGTCCTTTTATTTCTTTGAACTGTCTTCTTATCTCGGTAATCATTGCATTAGCTGCTCTCGATACTGCATTAATGGTAAGTGCAGAAAACAGAAACGGAAGCATTGCACCAATTAAAAGACCGATTACCGTGTTTGTATTTGTAAGATTAATGATATTGTCTTTGATCCCGGCAGCCTGTGCATAAGATTTAAACAATGCCAGAGCCGTAAGGGCCGCAGATCCGATTGCAAAACCTTTACCGATAGCAGCTGTAGTATTTCCGACAGAGTCTAAGCTGTCTGTACGCTCTCTTACTACCTTGTCAAGCCCGGCCATTTCTGCTATACCGCCGGCATTATCCGCTATGGGTCCGTAAGCGTCAACCGCTACAGTCATACCTGTTGTGGCAAGCATTCCTACAGCTACAAGCCCAATACCCATATTGGGGTCAATCAGGTCGGCTATTAAAATTGCAATGCATATTATAATAATAGGTATCGCTGTACTTAACATTCCTGTTGATAGACCGGTAATAATGTTTGTTGCCGCGCCGGTAGTTGAATGCTCCGCAATTTGTTTAACCGGTCTGTAATCTGCCGAAGTGTATATTTCTGTAACCTTGCCAATTATTGCTCCTGCCAAAAGTCCCACTGCAACAACGATTGCAGGTTTAAGATTTCCGTCAAAAGTAGAAGAACTTAAAAAGAAGGCTGCAATGCCAAAAATAAGCATTGATATGTACCCTCCGCCGTTTAAAGCTGTCTGCGGACTCAATTTCTTAAAGAGCTTTACAAATATTGTTCCTAAAACTGAAGCAAGAACACCTGCCGAAACTATAGAAAATGCAAATAAAATGTACTTACCGCATAAGCCGTCGTCATTTTGAAGTGCCATTATAGCAAGGGTAATAACCGATACGATAGCTCCAACATAAGATTCAAACAAGTCTGCTCCCATGCCTGCCACGTCGCCAACGTTATCTCCTACATTATCAGCTATTACCGCCGGATTTCTGGGGTCATCCTCGGGTATCCCTGCCTCAACCTTACCGACAAGGTCTGCTCCAACATCAGCTGCTTTTGTGTAGATACCGCCGCCGACTCTGGAAAATAAGGCAATAAAGCTTGCACCAAGTGAATAGCCGGTAATAATTAATGCGCTGTCAGTATTTGAAGAGTTGCCGAATAAAAGCCAGCAAATCGAAAGACCCAAAAGTCCCAGACCTACAACGGACAGTCCCATTACGCTGCCGCCTGAAAAAGCCAGCTTCAATGCCGGTGCTAACCCTTGTTTTGCAGCATTGGCTGTTCTGACGTTGGCCTTTGTGGCAATCTTCATGCCAAAGAAGCCTGCAAGCATTGAGCAAGTTGCGCCGATAACAAAACAAATTGCTGTTTTCAAGGATAATAATACTCCTAAAAGAATCGCAAGAGCCACCATAAAAATAAATATAATGCTGTACTCTTTTTTAATGAAGGCCATAGCGCCGTCCGCTATATGTTTTGCAATAGTCTTCATTTTTTCGTTGCCGGCATCTGCCTTCTTAATTGATATACCTGTTACTAAGGCAAAAAGAAGCGCAATAAGTGAAGATGCAATAGCATAATAAGTATACATAAGTTTTCCTCCGCTTTCATTTATTTTTTTGTACTTCTCCCTGTTAAAAATTTATCATACCATAGGATTATTAGGTTGTCAACAGTTTATCCCAAATATGGTAAAAAAAGTAAATATCTCATGCGAAGTTAGTAAAACATTAATCTTGATTATTATACTTGATGTCAATTTAATCCTTTGATAACACAGGTTTTATAGTCAACGTAGATTACCATGCCGGGCTTTGCTCCCGGCGGTTTCTTAACGTTTTTTACTTTTGTATAATCCACCTGTGTTTTAGGTGCGCCCTTGGCTTTGCTGTGAAGGGCAGACAGTTCTGCTGCATATTCAATTACATCTTCCGGTATCTTGACCCCACCACCTACTATTATCACATGAGAACCGGGAGCATCTTTAACGTGCAGCCATATGTCGTTTGCCCGGGACATTTTAAAAGTAAGAAAATCATTTTGCTTATTATTTTTCCCGATATATATTTTAAATCCTTTGTATTGGGTTTCCAGCGGTCCGTTTTTAATTTCCTTATGTTTTTTGCTTCCGTCAGCCTTAAAATAGCCCCCATCGCAAAGCTCCTGTTTTATTTCCTGTATGTCTTCCAATGTTTCGGATTGGCAAATCGAGTCCATAACGCTGTTTAAATACTGGGTTTCTTTTAAATTTAATTCTATTTGTTCGGAAATCATCAGCTCTGCATTTTTGGCTTTAGTATATTTTTTAAAGTAACGCTGTGCATTTTGCGACGGACTTAAATTTTCATCAAGGGGTATTCTTAATATTTTTTCTTCTCCCGCTGACCAATCTGATACTTCGGCTATTTTCATTCCTTTTGCAAGCTTATATATATTGGCGGTAATAAGATTCCCCATTTCTTTATAGCTGTCTTTTTTCTCTGCGTCGGCAAGCTCTTTCATTTGAAGCTTCAGCTTTCTTTCGCATCTCGACAGCAAATTGCCCACAGCTTTACTTAAGTTTGAGGTTTTTTGCGCCATTCTTTCTCTTGCATCTCTTATTAAGTAATATTCCTCCATTGCGCTACTCATGGAGTCGTAAGCCCTTATATCAAGGCCTCCGTCATACTGTTTGGGATGAAAGGCCCAAAAATCCACAGGGCGCGCACCTTCAAACATAACGCACGGGGCAAAGCTGCCCTCCTTAATATCTTGCTTCAGCTTAAGAATCTTGCCATATGCATTTTCATTGCTTATTTCCCTTACCGCAAGGGGTGAAAAGCCAAGGAAAAACTCATATAAAGGCATACTGCTTTTTTCAGCTCTTGCCAGAGTGTTTTTGATTTCATCTTCGTCTGCCATTGTAATATCAAGTTTTTCAGGTGATTACAAAAAAGAGTAAATAAAGCCCGGCAATATTGTTCTTTGTGAATTTGAGGTTAGGTCAACCTTTCTCAAACAATCTAAAATACGATACTCATTATCTGTAAGGATTATATTGGAATTTCTGCCCATAAGCTCCGTTATGATATGTTTTCTTGTCAGATCGCCCATTTCATCTCTGCATTCAAATTCCAAATCTATTGTCCTGTCTATTCCAATCTGCCTTACCGTAATAAGCTTTGCCCCCATAAAATGCTTTCGAAGCAGCATACAAAACATTGGTGCTGTCTCCGGATTCTTATAATTTGCATGAGTTAAATGCATACGGGGATTTGATGGGCTTGCGCTAATTAAAAGCTTCTCGTTTCCTTCTTTTGTGTAAAGAATAAGTATTAATTCATCCTTCTCAGGCTGATATATTTTTTGCACAGATGAGCCTTCTAATTTTGTCAGCTCTTTTGACAGGCATTTTAAACTTATACCGTCAAGTGGCATTATATCACCTCCTAAAAATAATTATTCAGCCGCAAAAAGCCACAAAAAATTGTGGCTTTTTAATTTATCTGTCTTCCTGAGGTATGTATTCTCTTTTCTTACTGATACTCTTATATGCAGGTCTGATAATCTTACCTCCGGTCATAACTTCTTCCATTCTGTGTGCACACCAGCCCGATACTCTGGAAACAGCAAAGAGCGGCGTATATAATTCCGGCGGAATATTCAACATGTTATAAACGAAGCCTGAATAAAAATCCACATTGGCGCAAAGCTCCTTATTGGTACCTTTAGCTGCATTATATATCTCCGGCGAAATCTTTTCTATCCTGTCATACATAGTAAATTCGTCCATCATTCCAGTGCTTTCAGCAAGCTCCAAAGCTTTTTTCTTGAGCAGCTTTGCTCTTGGGTCGCTTAATGTATAAACCGCATGACCCATACCGTAAATGAGGCCTGTTTTGTCATATGCTTCCTTATTAAGTATCTTAACCAAATAATCTTTTAAGGAATCTTGATCTTTCCAGTTACAATTTTCCTTTATCTCATCAATCATGCCCATAACTTTAGCATTTGCACCACCATGCTTAGGTCCTTTAAGAGAACCTACCGCAGCAGACAATGCGCTGTATGTATCAGTGCCGGTTGAGGATACCACATGGGTAGTAAAAGCAGAGTTATTACCTCCGCCATGCTCCGCATGAATTACAAGCATAAGGTCTAAGGTATCAGATTCCAGCTTGGTAAACAAATTATCACGTCTTATCATGTGCAATAAATTTTCTGCCGTATCATAGTCAGGTCTGGGACTGTGAAGATACAGACTGTCATGGTCGTAATAATGCTTCTTAGCCTGATATGCATATGCAACCATGGTCGGGAATCTAGCA
>JAUZPY010000034.1 GCA_030705805.1 Bacillota bacterium
CCCAATATAACAACACATGAATGTCTAATTTGCTATATTACTTTTTTCTTCATAATACTTCCAATAGGTCAAGGTTGATATACAAAAAAATACAATTTTTGACTATATTTTGTTCCGGAACTCTCATACTGTTGGGGGGACGGAGATGGTGTTGATTTTTTGCTTAATAATGTAGTCCCTCATTTTGATCCTCATTTCCTAGTTTTATTATACCTCTATTATACAACAACCCCTGTACAAATGTCTGTACAGGGGTTGTCTTGATCATTGAATATTATTTAATGCGGTAAACTGTTCTGCAGCAAAATAATATAGATCACTGCGTTTTTTACGGCACGATGGGTGATAGAAATCAACGAAAAGCGCATTTTTATATTTGAAATATCTGCTTGTGATGCTTTCTGAGACTGTAAGCTGCTGCTCTTGAGAATCGAATATTTGTCTTGCGAAATCAAACACCTGTCGTCCTCCGCATACTACTATATCAGGAGCTATTATAGCAATCTCCTTTTTAAGGACATCTCTGACTGCATTGTTGTTAAGATACGCATTCAAATCTGCCCAATTTGTAGTGCTTCCACCCCATGTTTTCTTTAAGTTGACGATTGCGGTTTTCTTTAGAATTTGCCTGTATAAATCCTCATGGAAATATTCGTCTCTATAGTTTTCAAACGGCTGTAAATCATGAAGTTCAATGCAGCGATAAAACAAGTTAACCCACATACAAAGGTTGTAGAATGTCTTTCCGTAAAACTTTTCTTCCGGGTCGTTACTGTTTCCTCCGTTTGCCTGCTTATTCTCAAGCCACCAGCGGTAATCCCAATCCTCAAACTCACTTGGCATATTTCCATTTGAATCATTTCCGTTCGTTTCTTTGAGCAGGAAAATGATTTTTTTGTTCTGTCGCGCGAATTCGACTTCATCAATAATCCCATCGTAGCAGATTCCGTTTTGTCTGACCGGAGTGGTTGTATCCGCCGCTAGCAAAACATTCCTGTTTTCGTAAAGCAGATTTTTTATTTTAATGTTTTTTTCTTTGCCCTCCGTTTGCTGATTACCTTCCAAACTGATGCTGCTGATTTTTTCCATGATACTATACCCCTTTCCTGTTTGATATCCACTTTATAAGAAATGCAGTATTTTTTAATTTTTGACACTGTTCAAGGATACATATTGGTTTTTCTTCACACTCTCTATGATTTTATCCCTCAGCCACTTGGGCTCTATAACCTCCACATAAGGCAAATATTGAAGTGCCCAGAATTCAATGCCGTGTGGCGATGCTATAAAACTGACAGAAAAGGTTTTACCCTCTTGTTCCTGTATATGAATATCAGTCCCGAACTTGTCCAATACGTCATTCAAAATTATTTTGTCACAGTACATGGTAATTTGCTCTGGTTTCCCTGCAAATGCATAGGTTGCGTTTTTGGTTTCATACTCGAAGTTTCGGCTGGCATCCGCGGAATCCTCCGATATCTTAATATCCTTAATACGGTCAATTCGATATAAGCTAGTATTGGGATAGCCGTCAAGATTACAGATAAGGTAGTAATGCTCATTCATGTAGACCATGCCGTAAGGATTGACCACATATGGCTTCTTGCGGCGGGGCTGCAATTTTTTATCAAAACCGTACTCCAGATACGTGAAGCTGACCTTCCGCTTCTGCGTAATTGCTTTGCCAGGCCGTTCGGTATTCCAAAACACCTGTCGGTTGTCCGTTTTTCTATCCTGCCGTACGATTGTTAAATGTCGATACTGCCTACGCTGGTAAGTACTGAGCTGTTTTTGCAGCTTTGCGATGAGTTGCTCCGACTGCTTGGCAGGGATGAAGGGAAATGAATAAACCGCATCAGTGAGAAGCAAAATTTCAGGCTCTTCCAGCTGACGTGAGCGTAGGTAATAGCCTATACCGTTTTCTTCATAGACAGATACATCATATCCAAGGTCTATCAACAGCGCTACCGCACTGTACACCGTCCGGCGATCCAGCTTCAAATAGTAAATCGTATTCATTTTTGATAATACATCCCTCATAGGCAAGATGTGTTCGGCATCCGAATATTCCCGGAGAATTTCAAGCAGGCATATGGCATTTGCTCGATCAGTCAACATGTTTTCACCACATTTATTTAATATTTATATTATAGAACATATGGATATACAAAAATCTGTACACATATATTTTATTAGGGGTGCAGTTCACATCCATCCCCATTTGTTATTTCTTGCAATTGCCCCAGAGCTTATCTCCTCTGCCATTTGCAAACCCTTCTTCATATCTTTATCAATTAATACTTCCCATAACTTTTTATAGCTAACTGCCATCTTTTTACCCCATCGGGACATCATAGGAATATTATACCATTATTCGATAAAAAATCAATATTAAACCACGATTTTGTAGATTTTTTGTATTGCAATAAAAAACAACACAACACCTCAAATAATCGGTAATTGTGCTGTTTCACTATATATAAAATTATCTTCTTAAAAAATCTTCTCTAGGGCGAATTCCTAAATTGACGGTTTGGATTATATTATTGAAGGCAGCAGTCACAGTATTAAAAATGGAATCCATTATGTGAAGCTGGACTTGAGAAAGTTTAGGCTATGATGGACATTTGGAATATTTTGTAGTATACTATTTATGTTAAGTTAAAGATAAACAGGAGTTTGAAGGTGATACAATGCAATACGAAACAGATATGGAAACATATTTACGTTTGAAACAATGCCTGTCGGAAATATACCCCCAAGTCGAAGTTACTTTGCTCAAATCAGATCCAATGCTAAAAAAATTAGGGTTTGTAGAAACCGTTCCGTGCAAAATAGAACTAAATATAACTAAAGCGCAACGTGACAAAATACGTGATATGGTACTCCAATTTGAAATCAATGCTTTTAATACAATAGATGGTAAATACCCTCCTGAAAATTCTATGGAGTATAAAAATTATTACAAATATGGATGGATATTTGATTTTCTTTGATTAATAAATTCCAAACTTCTAAATGATCTTTGATAAGACTATTTCGGAAATACTTTTCCGAAAAGCTTCCCAAAAATTTACTTGCAGAAGAGGCTGATATTTTATAGAAATCCTCTAAAACACTAAACGCAAAAATCATAGTATTAATGCGGGTTTAAGGAGTATTGTGCATATGGGTGGCAGCGCTCCTTCTCCGCCATATAAGAACGCTAATTTTGATACGGTAAGTATCGAAGTTAGCGTTCTTATTTTATGCCCTAAAATGGCTTGAAATAAGGCTTTTTAGGGTTTCATGCTTTCTGTGTTTTTCTGCCGCAATTAAAAATATATGGCTCGTTACCATACTATTTTACTCTATGCCTAAACCCTCGCAGAACTATTCCTTGCAAGGGTGTGCAAATAGTAAAAAAAGAGGCAAAGCCTCACAGCTCAACCTCAATCTCAGTGCCATTCTTGAATTCAAATACCATTTTGCCATCGCCAAACAAAGCTGTTGGAAAATCTCCCGAAGATGTAATGCGATATGATTCTAAAACCAACCGTGAAAGACAATACGAAGCTGAAATTGAAATCCTCAAAGCACGTATTGCATATTTTGAGAGTTTAGAATATATGCAGCCATTTCTAAAAAAACATAAAGCCAGGGAAATAAGGTATCTTGTCATTTTAAAATTAGAGACAAGGTTCCCAATAGGCATTTTATGCAATATTGCTTGTATAAACAGGTCTGCTTTTTACAAGTTTAAGCATAAAAAGCATTGTACTTTAACAGATATTACAGAACCATAAAAATGTGATTGAAATCGGTGTACGGTTTAACTGTCAACCATAAGAAAGTTCAACGAGTGATGCAAAAATGCGGTCTTAAATCGGTTGTCAGACCAAAATACAAAAAAGATAAAAGAAGACTTGTATATTAAGCCTAACATACTCAATCGTAATTTTACGGCTGCAAAGCCAAACGAAAAATATGCAACGATATTACATATATCCCAACCCAAAGTAAAATTTATCTCCTATCATTGACTTATACGACAATTACCCTGTAGTATGGAATTTAAGTGATAATCAGGATAAAAGCTTAAGTTTTGATACGATTAAAATGTTAGCAAAAAAGGTTGGACGGTTTAACCCCGGGAGAATACCGATTAGCATACACAAAAGCATAAAAAATTAGTGTATATTAACCATCCCCAAACTGTCTACCTGAAAGGGGTCACCTCAAACCGTCCCGTCCCCACGTGTTCACTAATACACTTGTTTAATGATTGTCCTTAGTTAAAGATAAGGTCTCTTATTTCGTAGGATTTTACCTTTCTTACGGATACTTTATTTTTTACAGCAACCGCAGCGGCTGCACCTGCTGCTTCACCTATGCCGGCACAAATTGGCATGGCTCTGAAATTCGAATGTGCCATATGTGTTCCCGATATATTTCTTCCGCAAAGCAGCAAGTTTTCAATTTTTTCCGGCAACAAACATCTATAGGGAATTGTGTAACCTGCGTTTTGCTTAAATCCGTGTTGAACACCACTTTTATCAAGCCCGGCACCTGATATGTTGTGTACATCAAAGTTAAAATGCGCATCTTTTACTATATAATCCTCAAAAACTTTTGCGTTTAAGATATCCTCCTCAGTAAGTACATATTCCCCCTTAAAATGACGGGTTTCTCTGACACCGATAAGAGGGGCGGAACTTATTATAAAACAATTTTCAAATCCCGGTGCGTATTCACGAAGAAACTTAACAATATCATCCATCTGCTTTCGGCAGGTTATAGTAGCCTTTGTCAAATCATCTGCATTTGTTCCGTCAATTTCAATACAATTTGTCATATTGCAGGTCACAATTCCTGGGAGAGTAGTTTTGTACAATAACACATGGCCAGAGGGCGGTGGAAGTATTTTCTTTCCCAATGACTGAAGTTCGCCCTTTTCAGTTTCTATTAAGGTTTCAAAAGAAGGCGGAAAAACCGCTTTTTCATAGCAAACACCGCCAACTTTAAACATAATTGTAGCCGGTTGCATTTTACCGTCGGTTTCTCTGCCCTTAAAATACTCCGCACCACTTTTGCACGCTATATCACCATCGCCCGTTGCATCAATTATAACATCGGAATAAATATCAGTAAACCCAGATTTATTTACAACAGACACACCCTTTATGGCATTTCCATCCATAATAGCATCACATGCAAAGGTATAGAGCAAAATCCTAACACCAACTGCACAGAGCATTTCAAGGTACAAAGTCTTTAGTTTTTCAGGGTCAATTATAGTTGTAATTTTGTTATAAAATTCTCCTTCACTTTCTTGCGCGCTCCTTTTTAAGATTTCATTGTATATAGGACTTGCACAGCTCCCTGCCCAATGACTCATAAGCCCTGATGTGGATATTCCGCCCACATTCCCGCACTGTTCCACAAGGATAACATTTGCACCGTTTTTCGCTGCCGTATATGCAGCGCTAAAACCTGCAGGACCGCTGCCGACAACCAAGACCTCTGTATAAATAGTATGCTTATTCATATAAATCTACCTTCTTCCATTTATTCATTCGTTGACCTAATAATAACAAAAATTAATACTAATATCTATATGTTATTTTGCAAAATACATTTGATTTTTTGCAAAGGTATGATATGATAGTCTTAAAATCCAAAATTCTCAATCTATTGCTACTGTAAATTGATGACATAGTAAAAAGGTGATATAAATGATTAACAAACTTATATGTGACATAAAAAAATATGTTGAATATCTTGAAAAGCAGAAAATATATGTCTCTATACACACAAACTTTACAGAGTACATGTTACCTTTAATTGAATACAATATTCACAAAAACCCTAAATGCCTTCTAATAAAAAGTGATAACGAGGCTTGGGACAGGTGTATAAAACAGCATAGCAATGACTTTCACGACAAATCGGACGTCAAATTCAGAGTATGTCATGCAAATGTTGAAGAATTTATATTTTTTCTTGAATGCGGAGGTTCTGTTTGTACAAGCCAAGCAGAAAAAAATGACCCAGAAGAGTTGTATACACTTGTAAAGCCGCTTTGCAGAATGATAGAATACTTAAAATTGATTTGTCCCGAAACGGAACTTGAAATAACGGACAATGAACTGATTAATCGTGTTATCAAATTCGTTCAGCGAAATTTTTATAACCAGATTTCAACTGTTGATATTGCAAAGAATTGTTTTTGCTCCGTTTCCACAGTATGTCATCGGTTTAAACAATATAAAGGCATTAGTATCGGAAAATATATTTTCGACTTGAGGTTATCCTATGCAAAAGAACTCCTCAAAACAAGTAATCTCTCGGTTTCCTCTATTGCACAAAAATCAGGTTTTTCATGCTACAACTACTTTGCTATAACATTCAAAAAAGAAACTGGCCTTTCCCCATCAATCTATAGAAAACTTAATTGTATCAAGAGTGAATAGTTAATACATTTTTTATTGAGGTGTTTTCTTCGGCGGGCATTATTTTTTATCAATTTAGACAAAGCCTATTGTAATTATTTATCGCATCGTATATAATTATAGCAAAAATTGATATACCTGACCTATGAATACACTATTTCTTGAATGCCTTTACATGTTGTACTGCTAAAAGCTCAGAGGAAAAACTCAAGAAGTAATAATGAAAGCAATGGAGGATAAAAACAATGGGAAAGATAAAAAACGCGATTCTTTTGTTCGTTGTAAGTTTTGTGACAATTATCACTTTTTCAAGTCAGTATACCTCTTTACTTAAAGACATTGAAAGCACCGCAAAAACCAAAGAAGCGCAGATAAGCAGATATGCCGACCTCGGCAACGGTTTTATTGATTTATTAACGATATATGGAAATGATTTTTTTAAACATAGCGCGCCCGAAGATAATGTACTCTATAAACATCTTAAATATGATCCTTCAACAGAAAGCTATAATTTGGATATGATTAGGGGAACAGAATATCAAGCTGTTTCAGGTAGTCTGACCGGGATGGGACAAATACCTGACAACGGTGTAAATAAAAACGAAATTAATCTCGCTTTGTATTTTAATCAAGATTTCAGCAGTGTCTATAAAAAACTGCCCGATATTGCTTGGATTTACTACACCAGCAAGAATAATTTTATTAATATTTACCCCTGGGTATCATCAAAGGACTTTGCTTTTAATAAAAGCCTTCAATCCGAAAAATTTTATACATATGTAACTCCGGATCAAAATCCTTTGCGCAAGTCTGTCTGGACACCTGTGTATTTGGATCATGCGGGAAAAGGCCTTATGGTCACATTATCAAGTCCAATCTATGATGGAAACACCTTCATGGGGGCGGTTTCTCTTGATTTGTGCAATAATCAGCTAAATGAAATTCTGGACTCCTCTTATGAGACCTACCTGGTTGATGGTGCCGGTTCCGTGATGGCTACTACTCGTAACATTAAGTTTGATAAGGATGTTATTAAATTTAATACACTAATCTCCGATAGGGAAATGGAGAAGATAAGTGGAATCCATAATAACGAAATAACTCTTGTGGGCAACTACTATGTATATTCTGTTGACTTTAATAACGCACCTTGGAAAATGTACTTTCGCGTGCCTATCTTCTCAGTTGTAGTTAAGTCAGTTGTTTATACGTTGCCGGTATTTGTCATATGCGTTCTTTTCTTACTTTCTTTTATTGAAAGTGAAAAACGCAGGAAAACCGAATTGCAGCTTAAAGATTCACTTAAAGAATTAACATCATACCATACTCTCCTTGAAAATGCCGCAAAGTATGATTTTCTTACCTCTACGGTTAACAGACGAGGCTTGGTTGATATTTTCACTGAAGATTTTGAGTCTGATCCTGAAGCAAATAAATCAATTGTCTTTATAATGGGAGATATTGATCATTTCAAACAATTTAATGATACTTACGGTCATGCCGCCGGGGACAAGGTCCTTATGGAAATTTCAAGTATTATGCAAAATAACGTAAGTTCTGATGATGTAGTTTGCCGTTGGGGCGGAGAAGAATTTGTCATTATGCTACTTAACAGAACATACGAGCAAGCCATATCTGTCGCAGAGAATATCAGGAAAAAAATTGAAAGCACAGTTATCCCTTGGGAAAACTCCGTAGAACTCCGGGGAACCATGACCTTTGGCGTTGCGAAGCACTCTCCGACAGACAGCATCTATGACAGCATTTCCAAAGCTGATGCGGCTATGTATGTGGGGAAAGAAAAACAAAGAAATCAAGTTGTAGGTTATAACGATCTGCCTTGAAATTGCATTGCCGCAAAATGTAATATACAAGTCTTTACAGAATAAACCACAGCACTTTATTTTATTCGGATTTATTCATACTCGTCTTTTTTGCCGCAAACAAAATGACCATTTTCTTTTTGAAGATGGTCATTTTTGTTTTTTAACTTTTAAAAGCAGATTCTCGGACACTCATATGCCTGTAGGTTTATTTCAGCAGCTGATTAGTCTGAAAAAAATCTTTCCATGGATCATCCCCATTGATTCTCTGGAGTGCATCCTGCATATTGATGCCGTCGGGGGCTATTAAGTCAAGGTCGTCCCAGGCTATGGGCATAGAAACCTTGGCTCCTTTCCTTGCTCTTAAGGAATAGGGGGCAATACTGGTGGCGCCCCGGGCGTTTCGAATCCAGTCGATGAATATCTTATTTGTCCGCTTGGCTTTTCTGACATTGCTCGTATAGCGATCAGGCCACTTTTGCTCCATTACCTCTGCAATGCGTTTTGCGAAATCGTGAAATGCATCCCATGAAATAGTACTCTTGAATGGGACAACCACATGGTATCCTTTGCCTCCACTGGTCTTTAGATATGAGATAAGCGAAAGCTCGGCCAGAATACTTTTAAGGTCTTTCACTCCTTGTCGCACCCTGCCTAGGTCCATTCCCTCATCCGGGTCCAGATCAAATACCATCATATCCGGCTTTTCAAGCTCGTCAATACGGCTCCCCCATGTATGAAATTCAAGTGTTCCCATTTGTGCTTCGGATATTAAGCCGGACACATCCTCAATATAGAAATAGTCTTCCGTTCCACCGTCGCCGGTGCTAACGGATATATTTACGATACCCTTGCTATCCTGTGCGGAATGCTTCTTATAGAAGCAGGTTTGGGATATTCCATTCGGGCAGCGCACAATGCTTAGAACTCTGTGACTCACATAAGGCATCATGCGATCAGATACTTTTTGGTAATACTGAATTATCTCTTCTTTGGTGACTTTCAGGTCATCAAACAGAACTTTGTCCGGATGGGTAATTTTGATTCCTTCTATAACTAGCTCATTTTTGACTTTTTCCATCGGTTTTTCCATATCTTCGGCGGATTCAGCATCCGCTTTTTCCCTTTTTATATCTTTTGGGTTTTTATCCGTCCGCAAGCCTTTAAAGCTTGCTTGCCTTAACAAACCATCTCCGGTCCATTCGGCAAACTTGATTTCGGCAACCAGCTTGGGTTCAAGCCAGATGATCTTTTCGTTTGACCGGGGCTTCGGTGCAAGTTTAAACGGAGAGTCAGTCCTCATGATATTTTTAAATTTTTCTTCAAGCCCTTTTCTGACGGACTCGCTCAAGCCGGTTCCGGCACGTCCGGCATAGATTAAATCGTTTTCTTCATACACTCCAAGAATAAGCGAGCTTACCCCGCTAGTTTTTTTGTCGGTAATTGCATAGCCTCCGATAATGAATTCCTGCCTTTTATCGCACTTAAGCTTGATCCAGTCACCGTTTCTTGTTCCGCTGTAGATTGAATCCACCTTTTTACCGACAATTCCTTCCATCCCCATTTTACAGGCTGCTTCGAAGCTTTCCTTTCCGCTTCCTATTACATGCCGACTGTACCAAAGATTTTTCGGTGCATTCTTCATAAGGGCCTGGAGTGCTTCTTTTCGGTTAATCAGAGGTTGGTCCCGTAGATCCACGCCGTCTAACGCCAGCAGGTCAAACACAATATAAGTAATATTTTGAGTCTTTGGACTTCTCATATAGTTTTGAAGTGCCTGGAAATCTGTCTTACCGGAAGCATCAGTGACCGTCATTTCACCGTCTAGAACCATTGCCCTTCCCCCAGCCCAATCAATGAGAGAAGAAGCGACACTTTTAAACCGCATCGTATAATCATTTCCGTTGCGGGTTTGCAGCCGGGCACTGTTACCTTCTATATACGCTATGATCCTGTAGCCATCGTACTTCAGCTCATAGAGCCAATCCTCCCCTCCGGGAACCGTGCTTACGAGTTTCGCAAGCTGCACGTTAGCTTCCAAAAAAGGGTTTTTATTTATTTTTTCGTCTGTCCCTTCTTCAATTTCCTTCATGGTGCGTCCTGTTCTGACACTGGTTGTAAGACTGGAAATCTCATCCGAAGTTTTAGCATATTCGTCCTTTTCCTTAAGTAAAAGCCAATTATCCTTCGTTTCTTCCGGCTTTGATTCTAACCGTACCAAAGCCCATTTTCCATTTAATCTTCTGCCTTTTAACTCAAACTTCAAAGCACCTTTACGAAGCCCTTCCTCAACATCACCGAAAGGAATCCAAAAGCCTTCGTCCCAAAGCATGACTGTACCTCCGCCATACTCTCCCTTTGGAATTATCCCCTCAAAGTTCCTGTATTCTAAAGGGTGGTTCTCTACCTTTATGGCAAGCCTCTTATCATGGGTGTCATAGGAAGGTCCCTTTGGCACCGCCCAACTTAAGAGAGCCCCTTCCCATTCAAGGCGAAAATCGTAGTGATCCTTCCGAGCCACGTGATGCTGGACGACAAACCTTAGCCCTTCTTCGGACTTTGTAGTTTCTCCTTCCGGTTCCACAGTCTTTTCAAAATTTCTTTTTCGGTTGTATTCATCAAGTTCAGCAGGCATAAATCTTACTCCACTACTTTTTCTTTTTGAGCCTTTTCGACACTGGCCTTAAGAGCCTCCATAAGGTCAATGACCTTACCCGGACCCTCGGACTTTGCCGCAACGACCTCCTTGCCGGAAATTTTAGTCTCAACGAGTTCGTGTAGTTTTATCTGGTATTCATCCTTGTACTTTGATGGGTCGAAGGGCGTATCCATCGAATTTATTAGTGTTTGTGCCATACCAAGCTCTTGATCCGAAACCTCAGGCTTATTATATTGCTTTTGAAACTCCCGAATATCGTCGGAATAGAACATTGTCGATATGAGAATGCCGTCTTCACGCGGGATGATTGCCATCAATGTATCCTTCGTACCCATGACAGTCTTACCAATAGCTATCTTCTGTTCGGCCATCAGTGCGGAACGAAGCAGTTCAAAGGCTTTTTCTCCCCCGGTTTCGGGCGCAGCCTGATAGGTTTTATCATAATATACGGGGGATATCTGGTTCAACTGTGCGAAGTGCAGTATCTGAATGGACTTTTCCTTTTCCGTTTTAATCTTCTCGACCTCTTCATCTGTAACAACAACAAACTTATCTTCGTCATACTCAAAGCCCTTGACAATGTCTCCTGTAGTGATCTCCTTGCCGCAGTGGGCACAGGTTTTTTTGTATCGGATACGGCTGTTATCTTCCTTGTGCAGCTGGTTAAAACGTATATCATTATCCTGCGTAGCTGTGTACATAGCAATCGGGATAGCGACCATCCCGAAAGTTATGACAGATTTGCGTGATATCATTTATTTATACCTCCTTAAAATTACTGTTTGACCGCCAGTGTCTCCCTGATTGTCCTGATCTCCGGTGATATAAATGGTGTCATAATTTAATGGAGCCGATGAAGGGAATTCTATTTAGTGGCAATTCTCTTATTAGCAATTTCTTCACTCCATTGCCTTCTCTTTGAATTCTGGATTAATATAATTAGATTGGCCAAAATTTTATGATTTATACAGGCGGGCAGGTTAAGACTTGCTGTGATATTTAAGTTTTTTTAACATGGCTGCAATCCTTTTTAAAAACGAAAAGATTCTTGTCTTTCTGCACATAACTTTCAAAATAAAAGGGAGGCGGTGAGAATTTTTCTCACCGCCTCCCTTTTATTTAATTTTAATAATTTAGTACAATTTTTAAAGGATGTAACTTTTAAAAATCAGTGTCTACCTCCCCACAATTCAATATTTTCCCAATACCATACTGCTGTTTTTCAATAATATTATCTTTAAAAACAAACTTTTCTATATTATCGGCCAATACAAGCCTTGCGTTATTAGATTTAAACGTATTATTTGTTACTTGAATATATTTGTGATAGTAATGTTCTCCGTCAAATTCTTCTCTTGGCTTTACCTCTATAACAGCAGTACCCCAACCGATATTACATAATTTGCAATTTTCAAAGGTGTTATTTTCTATTGCTACATGGTTTGTGCCACCTGATTCAAACCAGTATTGCCCATCACTTTCAAACAATATAGCTGTTCCCGGTGTGCTAAAATAATTGTGGTCTATAAAAACGTTCCCTCCTGCAGCAATAAGTATACCTCTCGCACGATTATTCCGAACAATATTATTGGTAAATTTAAGGTCGCAGACCCATGTTATATCCTCAATGTCATCACCCTCTATAATGCCTTCAGTTCCGCCTTCAACATAGATTTTAGTATAATCAATATTGATAACTTCTACATCTTTTATTGTGTATTTACCATATGGGATAAGCGTTTTAGGATTTAAAACCTGAAACCTCGAGCCTTTATCGTAAATATTCAACCCTTTAGCGCCATAGTGCATATATTTCACAATGATATAGTTTTTCTCTACCTTTACAATTCTGGTAAAAATCCCATGAATATTTAAAGCATCATCAAGCTGTTCTTCAAACAAAGAATTCTTAACCTCAACCAATCCCTTGCAATGAATAAAATGCGTAGCATCCTGGTTTAGCGAAAAATATTCTCCTTCTTTTGGTGTAACTATTAAATGGTCGATTGTGATGTTTTCACATTTTTCAGCTATTACACCCATAGTTTTACTGCGGTGCAGAGTAACATTTTCGATTAATGTATCATTGCTTGATTTAAGGTAAATATCGCTTGTATGTCTGCAAAGCGGGGCAAAAATACAATAGTCATTTAGTTCAAAATGAGCTTTTGAATTCTCCACTCTGAACTTATCTTTGCCAAGGTCTGTAAAGCTTAAATCCTTGTCAAAGAAGCATCTTGAATATGGTTCAAAATTATGACTGCCCTCTTTGCTTCTTGCCATATGGTAAGAATACTTTAAATCATAACCTAATTCATTAAAGCGAAGGACATTACCTTCTATGTAGTACGGCTGACCATTTAATACTTCAACGTTAAAGCCTGTCTCATCTACAGCGGTAACCTTACCAAACAAAAGCATTGTATGCTCCATATAAATGGAAAAATTTTTAAGGGTAATATTCTTGCATTTTTCTACTACAAAAGTCATCAAGCAATTATGTGCAACAAATTCACTGCCCCCGCCGTCTATTGTGAAGTTTTCCATTCCTTCCAATAAAAACCCTATACGTTTTAGATTATTAAAGCCATGATTAGACATTGTATAGAATTTTTCAGATGCAAAGTCATCGTATAAATCATAGATTCCCTTATTGAAAATCAAACCATCTGCCTTATGCTCCTTACAGTACTCTAAAGCTTTTCGTATATTAGTAGAATGATCGTCTGTGATGTTAAACTGCTCATAATTAATCAAAAATAACACTCCCAATATAAAAGTTCTTTTGCAAAATTAATCCTCTATGCTAATTATAATATTTTATTTATTTTAAATCCATTGGTTTTTGTCTTGTAAATATGTTATAATGTTACCTGACAATTATCTGCTTTATACAAAGATACGCCATGCAATTTTATATCTGAATGATGATGCTCCAATTTCAGATATAGCTTCAAGTGATTAGTTTGCCTCTTCTAAGGCATTTAAAAGATATTACTGTTACCTTCCGTCAGAATTAAAAAGATTGAACATTCACCATAAAATGCACACAAAAAAGGATGCCTACGCATCCTTTTTGCTTTTATTTTTCTATTATCCACTCTTTAACTGACCTGCATGTGTAGTTTCATTATTATATTTAACATGCTAGTTGTAATAGTTATAGAAAGATTCCGCAACCGCCTGTCATAAAGAAAATATACATAAAAGGTACCATACCGCCTAGCAGAAAGCCTATTGCAAGGCTTTTATTTTTAATTCTCACAATAGCCCACAAAATACATCCCAAAGCTGCCATTAAAATAGAACCCAGCATCGATAATATTCCCATATAAGAAGTAGAAACAACTCTGTCCCAAATATATATTCCTCCCATTACTATTAACATTCCGAAAAAACCATAGCAGAAATTCAATAATTGTTTTTTATTGGTTCCCATAAACATCCTCCTTATCAAAGTGTAATCCTCATACATATTCAAGCCTATCAAGGAAGCACAACTAATACCACGATAAAGAATCCCCTCATATATCCACTGACTTTTGACTGCTCGCCCACACTTTATTTTCCTTCCATATAATAAAACTAACATAGACTATGCCTAATGCACAAATAATCTGATATATGCTCATACCGCCCCATACGGTTTGGTTTTCTCTTATAAACTCTGTTATAAACCTGAAGATAAAATAGGCTAATATATAATATTTAAACAATATACCTTTTATAAGAACCTTACCCTTTAGATTATGCAAAATAAGAAAAGCAGTAAAATGAAATGCCGATTCAAACAACTGTGTCGGCAACCGCAGCAGTCCGTCCCCAAAGTCAACACCCCAACTTGAAGCAACACCATAGCAGCACCCGTTAAAGAAACAACCCAACCTGCCAATTGACATTCCAAGAGCTATGGCGGGCGCAATTATATTCCCCAGTTTAAGCTTTATTCCAAATGCTTTTTTTACTATAATAACGCCTGCCGCTCCGCCAATCAGCCCTCCGACAATTGATTTCCCGGAAATCAAAGCCGCAAGATTCCTGTATTCAAGCAGCAGAGGTATTTTAGAGCCGACAGCGCCAAATATAAGGGCAGAAGCTACAATCAAAACAGCGCCTTCATTTTTCACGTTGCGTTTTCTTGCATCAATTAAATAATATAAAATTCCCGCAGCTATTCCGAGAAAAACAAATAGGCCATAAGAAGGAATGCCGAAAATATATGGCATAAAACCTTCAATTTTGATATGAGAATCAAGCATTTCTGTTTTTCACCTTCTTAGCAAATTTCCCGATTCTACAGCAATTGCCACCGCTCATACAGGTATAAAGCTTCAAAGCGGAGCAAAAGCCAAATGCCGCAGACGTTTGAAGAACAGCAAACATTACCGTAACAATTAAGCTTACAATTCCCCGTTCAAAGTATAATAAAAATATGCATAAAGCTGCAAATACTGCACCTACAACATGGGATACAAATATTCCTTTTTCGTCTACGATAACATTTTCAGATGGTCTTATTTTATCTATGGTGTACTTATATAGCAGTATCAAAGGTGCATGGGCAACTTTTAAAATTGCAGAAAAAAGCATTATCAGAAATACCATAACTACAAGCCAATTAGCCTTAAAAATAATGCTAGCCCACAATAAGACAGCAATGGTCGCTCTGCAAAAAGCAAAACTTCCTCTAGTTATTGTTACCGGTTTAAATTCTGCCATAGCTCTACCTCCATAACTTCAGAAAAAACATTCCTGTTTTATTCCTATATTCTTTATAACCCGGAAACTTCTCTTCTAGTAATCTTTCTTCCTGCTTTGCCCGATAGTACATAAAAGGTACAAAAACAAAAGCAGTTAAAAGTATGCAGACCCAATTCCTGTAAGCTAAACATCCCCCAAAAAGCATTAGCATAATAGAGGCGTAAAGTGGATGCCTTACAATTCTATACACACCATTTGTAATTAATTTATGATCATCATAAATTTTAATATGGTTTGCCCAGTTCGAATTAAGGTTAAACCGCCCCACAATGTTCAAGGCAGCTCCTGCGATAATCATTATTGCCCCAATCAATATAACAGGATAGTTAATGATGCCTATATAACCGATTTTAAAACGCAAAAACATATAATAAACAACATAAAACCCTGTCATTGTGCCTGTTGCAACAATTGATTTTTTGCCTTTATAAACATTTCCCTTTCTATCAAACTTCTTAAAATCAATAAAAATGGCCGCAAAAACGGAAACTACGCTTAAAATGATTAATGATGTTATAACTTTTTCAAATATAATATTTATCATATTTCTCCCTGTGCATTATATTATAAGCAGAAAATGGAATTCTTTTTAAATCAGGTGTTATTATGTGAACACATTCCTTCTGTATTGATTTCATATCAAAATTATATTTATCAACGAATGAACTAACGCTTATTCGAAATGTATTTTCATCGACAAACTCCATTTTTTCTTGTTTTGAAAAGAGCAAGAAATTTTTGGGAAGATGCTTTTTAATATCATTAATAAAATCACAGCACTTACAGACATTAAAAATCTTGCTGTCCTCATTAAAATTTTTCAATGTATCCTCAACAGTAAATACAAAGGTATTTCCTATCGAATCTTTAAATTCGCTTAAGTCCCTGTCACGGGTTAAGGGATAAAACCCCTTTTGATTTTTAAATAAATATGTTATAGCAACCCGTTCAACATTACATGGCAGCGGTATAAAGTCCGACGTCATAATCATCTTATTAGTTTGAGCTTCAATTCTGTTTAAAACACCCGATAATGTTATACGATTAGGTCCAGGAGCCACTAATCCGTAATAGCTTATAGGCTGAAAGTTAACGCCTCTGACACATTTTAAGTCCATTCCATATACAAGTATTTCACCTATGTATTTGTCGTTTACATCATTTTCTATTGTAGCAACCAGCGTTGTGGGTATACAAAATTTTGATAAGTTGTCGATAGCTTTTTTCTTTATCTCTGCTAATTTTTCGTGCCTTAATTTTTCATATACATAGTCATTTAAGCCGTCAAACTGCAAATATACTTCAAATCCGCCTTTAAACGCCGATAGCTGCTTTACAAAGTCCTCGTCTTCGGCAATGCGGATTCCGTTGGTATTTAGCATAACATATTTGAAACCTTTAATTTTTGCCATTTCAATAATTTTTATAATATCGCTGTGCAAGGTTGGCTCCCCGCCGCTTATTTGCAATATTTCAGCTTTACCGTTTTCAGCCTCCATATAAAAATCCATCATTTTTTCAATTTGCTCCAATGATAGATCATTACCTTCACCACTCTTTGCAAAACACATTTCACAACTAAGATTGCACCTTTTGGTGATCTCTATAATTCCGATGCAAGTATGCTGATCATGAGATGGGCACAACCCACAATCATAAGGGCATCCTTCACGATATGCTGTCTGAACGCTACTTATTGTTCCATACTTATCAAACTTGGCTTTACTTAAATGGTACTTATAATCTTCCTCCAAAATTTCAGAATGCTCTCCGCATACTAAACAATTTTTCAATATATATACTCCGTTTTGATTATATATAATCTTCCCGTCAATTAAATTTCCGCATTTGCTGCATAACGCCCTAGTGTGGCTGTGGTATATGTACTCTCTGTCCAATAACTTCACCCCTTACTATTAATCATTAATAGTCATCTTATATATATAAATTATAGCAAAGTATTGAAAATCAGTCAATAAAACTTACAAACTATCATCAAAAAAATAAAAAACCTCTTTCCTAAAATTTAGGTAAGAGGTTTTCATGCTTATTAAGGGATCATTTTTCTTAAATCCACCGGATCTTTGCTAATTAAGGGGTTAAATTTTTTCATTAAAATAAGGTGGTACCCTTTATTTTTAATATTATAAGTTTCATTATCTGCACATTAGCAAATTGTTTATTAAGCCTTAGAATCTTTCCGTTATATTTAAACTTACTCCGCCTGCTTTATCTGCAACATATGTTCCGCAGTCAAAGGCATAAAAAGTCAGTTTTTTATGTAGCTCTTTATATGGCAGCTCTTTGTACTCAGGGAAAATTTCATCTGTATATTTTTCTATGAATTCAAAGCATCTGTTTCTGAAGTCATCAGATATAATCGGTTCAAAGCCTTGAGGCGGTTTTTTCTCACCCGACGCCATAAAGTCCAGTATAAGGCTTTCTTTTAATTCCTTTCCATATTTGCAAAGAAGCTTAGAATATATGGATGATCTGGGCTCTCCCGGAGAAAAAGCTTTAGATAGATCCTTATATAAATCAAAAGGCGACGGATATTTTTTCTCGAGCTTTGCTATTGTATTTTTAAATGCTCCGCTGTTATACAAGCGCTCTAAAGCCTCTTCCACTCCCTTTAAAAGGCTTAGCTCAAAAGGCGAAATACAGCTTGTCCTTATAACCTCATAAGGCGGAAAACTATTATATACAATTTCGAATTCTTCTGCTCTTTTTCTTATCTCGGTTCCTTTAAGCAGCTTTAAAAAGCCCAGTGAAAGCATATCGGCCTTTAAATCGTAAACACCGTTAAATGTCTTAATAAAGCTTTCCAAATCCTCGTAAGGAAGCCCTGCGATTATATCCACATGAATTTCAATATTACCCAAAGATTTAATTTTTCTAATGTTATCCAAGGCTTTATCAATATCCGTTTTACGGTTTATTGCTTCTAAAGTTTTAATGTTTAATGACTGTATACCTGCCTCAAATTGGAATTTCCCTTTAGGAACCGAGGAGAGAACGGAAAACATTTCTTCATCAAAAATGTCGGGTGCAATTTCAAAATGAAACTTGGTATCTTGTGTATTTTTAGATAAAAAAGCAAACAGCTCCTTAGCTCTTTTTTTATCGGCATTAAAGCTTCTATCAATAAGCTTTATAAGCTTTGCGCCATGCTCTGACATAAACAGAAGTTCTTTTTTTACTTTTTCAATATCGTAATACATGCATTTATCTACAGAAGAAAGGCAGTAGGCACATTTGTTATAGAAGCCCCTTGAAGCTTCATAATATAAAATCTTATTTTTGCAGTTAGTTATATCATCTAAAGAGTAGGGCATCGGAGAATCTATCGGTGCCATTGCATAGCCCCCAAAGCACTCATTTCTTGACCAGATACCTTCGGCATAAGGTTCTTTATTATTTTCCAGTGAATCAAGCAGGTTTTTTAAAGGTTCTTCTCCCGCTCCCGAAATTACATAATCAATAAAGCCATACCTTTCCAGCATGGCTGAAGGCTCCATTCCTGCTTCCGGTCCTCCAAGCAGTATTAAAGCATCAGGCAAAGCCTTTTTCAGGC
>JAUZPY010000035.1 GCA_030705805.1 Bacillota bacterium
AGCTACGGGTACAAATGCGGGGTTATACAATACAATAATTGCTGTTCTTACTGCAATTACTATTGTTCTTGGTATGCGTATGATGGGAACTCTTTTAATATCAAGCTTGATTATTTTCCCGCCGCTTATTTCTATTCGTATATTTAAGACTTTTAAATCAGTAGTAATTTGCTCTGCTGTAGTATCTGTAATTGGATTTTTAGTGGGGATGCTTATATCTTTTTCCTTCAGAACTCCGGCAGGAGCAAGTGTAGTTGTTTTTGATATCATTTTACTGGCATTATCTTATTTTATCAGTATAGTAAAAAATAGAAATAAAAAGGGAAGTGTGTTGACACAGGAAAGTTAACTGTGTTAGAATTACAGAAAAAAGAAGGTAGAAGGTGTAATTATGAAAATTGGCGTAGCTACGGACATGGGCCTGATTAAGGCGTTGGGCGGTGGAGTTGTCGATTATGCAGAGCTTAACCTTACTTCTATTTCAGGATATACTGATGAGCAAATTGAAAACTGCATTTCTATATCTGAAAATACAGGGGTAACTATGGAAGCTGCAGCTTGCTTTTTTCCACCAACTATTAAGCTTTGCGGATCAAGTTATTCTTTAGATGTTATTTCCGAATACAGCAAAAATGCTTTGTGCAAGGCTGCAAAGCTTGGAATCCATACCTGCGTTTTAGGAAGCGGCGGTGCCCGCAAGATAGAAGAGGGAGCGGATTTTGATTCATGTAAATCTCAGTTTGATGAGGCTGTGAATGCTGTTGGAGATATAGCTAAAGAATTTGGCACTACTATTGTAATTGAACCTTTAAATAAAGGGGAAACCAATTTAATTAATACGGTTAAAGAAGGGGCCGAGCTTTGCCGCAGATTGAATCATCCTAACGTTAAGCTCCTTGCTGATTTTTATCACGTGGCTTTAGAGAATGAGCCATACACAAATATTTCTGAAAATGGTGATTTATTAAGGCATGTTCATATTGCATATCCCGAAGGCAGGCTAAGTCCCATGCCGGAAGATAATTTTGATTACGCAGCAGTAAAGAGGGCTCTTAAAGATGCCGAATATAACCTTCGCGTGAGTATTGAATCTCGTATCAAGACAGATTTTTATGAAGAGGTTAAAAAGAGTGCGACATTTTTAAAGGAACTTTTTTCGGAATAAGTTTTATAAGCTTATATTCGAAACGGAGGGGAACTGCCTGACGAATTATATGACAAACTTAAAGATGCATGGATTAAGGATGGAATGCGTTATTAATAGTAAATCAGAGCCGCCAAAGTTTTGGCGGCTCTGATTTTTTAAAAAAGTATTTACAAAACTAAATTATTGTAGTATAATATTAAAGCTGTGTTTAGTTTTATAGTAAACATATTGCATATAAAATCAGAATGAAAATTCTGCTTTTATAAAGATGAAGGTTAAGCGGATAGCTCCTCCTCGGTTTTAGTTTCCAAACCGTGTAAAAATTAAAAGGAAACTATTTAGTTGATGTTTTAGCATTAGTATGATAAAATATCAGCATCTATTTGCGGATATGGCGGAACTGGCAGACGCGCAAGCTTCAGGTGCTTGTTGGGGCAACTCAGTGCAGGTTCGATTCCTGTTATCCGCACCAAAAAAACGCCTTGCATAGCAAGGCGTTTTTTTCATGTAAATACGTCCTGGAGGGTGAAATCCATTGCCGTGGGTGAAATTGTTATGTATATAGGGCTTGAGTTATTGGAAATATTGGATTATCATATAGAAAAAGGCAATATAGTAAATTAGAATGGTTTGATTTTTAATATAATTATACTTTGCAATGGTGATAAGAAAAGTGTATACTATTAATAACGAATTATGTTTAATCCATGCTAAAATAAGGTTTAATTTCATTATCAAAAGTTGGGAGATTAAAAAAATGAAGATTATTGCTATTAACGGCAGCCCACGAAAAAACTGGAATACGCATATTTTACTTGAAAATTCTTTGGCCGGAGCTAAAGAAATGGGAGCGGAAGTGGAGCTTATTAATCTTTATGATATAAGTTTTAAAGGCTGCACCAGTTGCTTTGCGTGCAAAAGAAAAGGTGCTGTTTTAGACAAATGCGCTATGAAGGATGACCTTGAGCCTATTCTAGAAAAAATCTGCGATTGTGATGCACTTGTTTTAGGCTCTCCAATCTATTTTTCTTCTGTCTCAGGTGAAATGAAATCATTTTGGGAGAGATTACTTTTCCCATATAGCTCGTATGAGGGTAAGCCTTCCTTATTTAAAAAGAAAATCAACACCGCTTTTATTTACACAATGAATGCGCCGTCATTTGCTCTTCCACTCATAGGGTATAATAAACTATTTAAAGAGAATCGTAAATTGATGAAAAGAATATTTGGGAGCGCGGAATCCTTGGTCGTTACTTCGACTTATCAATTTGATGATTACAATAAGTACGCAATGACATTTTTTGATGGTGCTAAACGGTTAAAAAGACGCGAAACTGTGTTTGTTAAAGATTGCCAAAAAGCCTTTTTGCTTGGTAAAAAGCTCTGTACCGAATAATCCTGCTATATCCCATTGAATTGGTTATGTAAAATTGGTAATAAATCTTCCAAGGAAGAAATGGCACTAAAAAAATGGTAAAGGTTGGGTGATACAGGTTGCTTGATATGAAAAAAGGTTTAAAAACTTTAATAAATAATGAAATCTTTTTATTTTGGATTACAATTGCAGGTACATTACTAGGTGGGATTATACTTAATATGATAATTACATACAAGTTTTTTCCGGAATTTCGTCTGTATTTTATTTCTGACTACATTGGAATTCAAATCATAAGCATGTTAATACTAACATTTTTGTTATCTATAATATTAAAATTAATAGGTTTTAATAAAGTAAAAGGGTTTTGGATCAGACTACTCTTAAGTATACTTGCTCCTATATTTATTGGTTTCTTACAGGCGATTATATTTGGTAATGACAGAATAATGATGCTGATGATAGATTTACCAGATGTAGTAGATGCACTGATTACTGCAATAAGTTTAGAAATAGCTATCATTATAGGTTTAATATTTATAAAACCATGGGAAAGGATAATAAATTTTGTTATAGGAATATTATACGTTCCAATAATGCATATAGCTTATCTATTTATTCTTCTATTGACTTCAGGGATAGTTTATGATAATTGGCTGTGATTAAGTACTTTGGAAGTTTCGCAAAGGAATTTCCGGCAAATTTATGAGTATATATTTCTAAAATTAATTGATACTTATTAAAAGAAAATCAAAAACATTGATATCTCAATCTTCAACTAAAGAAAAAAGAAGCCTTGATTTTTCAAGGCTTCTTTTTTCTTTAGTTGCATTGGGAAGGCTCCGTTTATTATATGATTCCGACTGTGACTATGTAGTGCATAAAACATGCAGTAGAAAATGTCAATTATATAATAGCAGCAGGCATTTGAAATTGTATGTTTAAGCAATAGAATTATATTAATTTAAAATTGTTTCTTTACATATATACGAAGCAAGGCATGTACCTCTATAAACAACAACTATTTCTTTGAAATTCAACTTATTAACATTCTTGCTCTTTTAGTATGATAGAATAGTGCTGTTTTTCGCTTGCATTGTAGTAGAAAACATAAAAAAACCGCTATATAATGCAATTATAGAAATTGTTTAGTAATTAAGAAAAGGAGCAAGTAAAATGAGCAGATTTAAGTATTCGGTTGGCCCATGGAATGTGCATGAAGGAGCAGATGCTTATGGTCCTTCTACCAGAGAAAGCATTACTTTAGAGGAAAAAATAAAAAAGTTTAAAGAAATAGGCTTTGATGCAGTTCAATTTCATGATGACGATGCTGTCCCGAACATGAATAACTTAACAGAAGCAGAAATCATAGAAGAAGCAAAGAAGGTAAAAGCTCTTCTTGATAAATACGAAATGAAGGCTGAATTTGTAGCTCCCAGACTATGGATGGATTCCAAAACTACCGACGGAGCTTTTACTTCTAACAGCGATTCTGACCGAGAGTTTGCTATGTGGAGAGCTTTCCGCTCAATTGATATTGCAAATGCTTTAGGGTGCGATAAGATAGTTCTTTGGCTTGCCAGGGAAGGTACTATATGCTATGAAAGCAAGAGCCCGGTTGAATCTGTAAAGAAGCTTATAGACGCAATTAATAAAATGCTTGATTATGATAAGAATATAAAGATTATGATTGAGACTAAGCCGAATGAGCCCGTTGACAGAAGCGTATGCCCTACAATGGGTCATGCTATGGCGGTTTCGGCAGCTACAATTGACCCTTCAAGAGTAGGAGGTTTACTTGAGTCTGCACATGCAATATTGGCAGGTCTTGACCCTGCAAGCGAAATCGGATTTGCTACTTCAATGGGCAAGATTTGGGGAGTTCACCTTAACGATCAAAACGGCATGAAATTTGACCAGGATAAGAGCTTTGGTGTAGAAAATCTGCGTCAGGCATTTAATCAGATCAAAGTTCTTATGGAGAATAATTTTGGAGCAAATGGCGAGTACATAGGTCTTGACGTTAAGGTTATGAGGACAGAAAAGCAGGAAGGAAGCTATAAGCATCTTGAAAATAGCCTTAAAATAGCGAAAATGCTTGAAGCAAAGGCAGAAAAATTTGATTATGATTTTCAGAAAAAGTGCATTAAAGAGCGTGACTATGAAGCTCTTGAAATGTATGTTATGGAACTTCTTATGAAGGGTTAATCAAAAAATATTAAGGGGAATCTTTATGAACATATATTCTATTCTTGATTTTGGGGCAAAGCCGTCTGAAACTGTACTTCAAACAGAATACATTCAGGCAGCAATTGATAAATGCTACTTGGAAGGAGGCGGAATTGTAAATATTCCTTCCGGTACCTATCTTACGGGAGCAATAAGAATCCGCTCAAATATAGAGCTTCATCTTGAAAAAGGGGCAAAGCTTTTGGGCAGCAGAAATCCGGAAGATTATTTCTGCCTGCAATCTGATAAGCTTGAACCTTTGCCCTCTGAAATGCTGCGGGAAGCTCCGTGGATGCACTGGATGGAGCGAAAAGAAAAAACGGACTTTGGCTATCGCAGAGTTCCGGGAAGTCGCTGGAACTGCGGACTTATAAAGGCAGTATATGCGGAAAATGTGACCATTAGCGGAGAAGAAGGGTCTGTTATTGACGGAAATGACTGCTATGATGAACAGGGAGAGGAGCATTACAGAGGTCCGCACGGTATACATATGTTTTACTCAAAAAACATAACCCTCTGCGGGTACAATATGAAGAATGCGTCAAACTGGGCGCATACCTTCTTATACTGTAACAACATTAAAATGTACGAAGTTGTCACGGAAGCAGGACATGACGGCTTTGATGCTTTCCAGAGCCGTAATATTAAAATCAGTAATTGTAAGTTTTATACAGGGGATGACTGTATTGCGGGATTTGCTAATACAAATGTACACGTGGTGGATACGGAACTTAATTCAGCATGTAGTGCTTTGCGGTTTGGCGGTGTGAAAGTGCTTATTGAAAGATGCCATATGTACGGGCCCTGCAAATATCTGTTCCGAGGCAGCCTGACAAAAGAAGAAAAAATGGCAGGGGCTCATCCTACCCTTGAAGGACACAGAAATAATATGCTTAGTGCATTTACTTATTATGCGGATGCTTCCCTTCCTGAAAGCTACAGAGCAGGGAATATTGTAATAAAGGATTGCAGCATCGATTATGCAGACCGGTTTTTACATTATAATTTTTCGGGAAATGAGGTGTGGCAGAGGGAACAGCCATTAGAGAGCATAAAGTTTGAAAATATCAAGGCAACAGATGTTGCAATGCCGCTGACAGCTTATGGCTCTGAAAAGGTTCCGATAGTACTTAAAATGAAAAATATCGATATATCGTTTCGCAAAGGCTGCGAAAACCAGTGCTTTATGAAACTTGCTAATTATAAAATAGTTATGCTTAAAAATATTGATATTAAAAATAATAACTGTGCACATCTGATACAAACATGGTCAGACAGAAAAATAAAAATCAAAAATTTAAAGTGTCTGATATCAAAGGACAAAATCATTGAAAGAACGAATGAGGAATTCTTTGCACAGAGCATATAAACATAAACTTTAGAACCTTCAATGAATGACAACTGTTGACTTTACTTTTTCGCTGTGCTTTCATCCATAAGCTCACGTAGCTTTTATAATTGATTTTACAAAACGGCAGGTTTCTTTAAAAGATACTGGGAATTTTAGCCGATGCAGCATCATAAATATAATAAAAGGTACTTCGTGACTTAACCTGAAAGGCATGTGGATATTATGGTTATACTTGTTAATCGCAAAAAAATGCTTTTAATTGCAGTTTCCCTTCTTGTAATACTTACGCTGACGGTTGGATGCTGCGTGTATTTCAATCAGACAAGTGCGGTAAATGCGGTAGTAGATGAGGGAAATAAAGACTTTATCAAATGGGTGGATTTTAATGCAAGCTATGAGGCTTTGGATTATGCTATAAAGCTTGATATCAAAAACCATGAAAGCAACACACCAATGAACTATATTGATCTTTTAGCCTACATTACAGCGAAAAACGGAAACAATTTCAGTAAATTCAAAACAGGACAGTTAGACGCTGTTGCCGACCAAATAAAGGCCGGCAAAACCATGGAGGAGCTAAGTTCTAATTTAAAATACTACAATTATTATCATGAAGCATACACAGCCACACTTTCGTGACTGGTCGGCGCCTATGAGATCGAGGTCAAGGATGAGGCATCGGAAGCGGGTAAAAAATGGGAAAAGAAATACGGAATAAAAGCATTTTCACCCATTGCCAAAGGATATTATTATAATGATTATGATGATTTTGGCGTCAGTCGCTCGTACGGATTTGAACGAAAACATCTCGGTCATGATATGATGGGGTCGGTCGGAACTCCTGTTATTGCTGTAGAGGGCGGCACAGTAGAAGCACTGGGTTGGAATCAATACGGCGGCTGGCGAATCGGAATACGGAGTCATGACTCCAAACGATATTATTATTATGCCCATCTGCGAAAGGATTTTCCTTATAACAAATCGCTACAGGTGGGGTCAGTTGTGCAGCCGGGCGATGTAATCGGTTACCTGGGGAGAACCGGATACAGCCTAAAAGAAAACGTCAACAACATACGTCAGTCGCATCTTCACATCGGACTTCAGCTTATTTTTGATGAATCTCAAAAAGAGTGCAACAGTGAAATCTGGATAGACATTTATCCCATCATCCAACTGATTAACCGGAACAAGAGCGAAGTGATAAAAAACGTTGAAACCAAGGAATACAGCCGCGTTTATAATATTCGTGAGATAGGTGAGTAAAGAAAATATTTGAGGTATATCGTTTCCGGCACCTAATGCGTCTACTAAAAAACAGCAATTCATAAATAAATCCCACTAAACTTGTTAATCGGCAAGTATAGTGGAATGCTTTTTAAAGCTGTCAAAACATGTTAGGTGTACGCCCAAAGCAATTTTTAAAGGAAACAAAAAAGGCACTGCTTATCATTTGATAAGCAGTGCCTTTTTCTAATTAGTGCTTTAGCAAAAACTTTGATTTTATGCAGAGTGAAATATGGATTTTTTTCATATTTGTGTGGTATAAATCCATTTACAGTGCCGTTTTTTTTAGTATAATAAAAGTAAATACAAAAGCGAAGAATGATTTAACGTGGAAAGAATGAAGATTGGTGATAGCCGGAATCAGTTGTGGTGACAGCAATTTCTATTGCCTGCATAACGCGTCATTGATTTCATTACCGGAAAGAACGGCTGCGATGCTATTGACTTCTAAGAATACCCCTAATTAAAACTATAATCTGCTTTCTTAATCCTCAAATGGGAATTTATATTTTGTAAGTCCGAGTTCATCTCTTACTGAAATTAATTCTTTCTGAACGGCATCGTTAATCGGAACACCGCTGTCTTTTCTCTTAAGCCATACTTCGTATTCTTTTTCTCCGGCTGTATATATTCTCTCATTTCCCGGTGCTTTTGTAGAATTTCTTAAATCGCGGCAAATATTACCGGCGGTCTTTTTGAAACTTTCCAATCCCATAAAAGCTTCCGTATCAATAGCTATAAAGAAGTGCCCAAGGTGATATTTCATCTTTCCGCCGTTTTCATCAATTCCGCTCAACATTTTTAAGTAATTACCCTGCTGCAGAGCCGCTGAAAGTATTTCAACAACTGTGGCATAGCCATAGCCTTTATAACCGGCAAGTTCATCGCCTATTCCGCCTAAGGGTGTAAGAGCTGCTTTGCCTGTATTAAGATCATCTAAAATAGAGACAGAATCAGTCAGTGCCGAGCCATTTCTTCCTATTACCATGCCTTCCGGTGTGTCTTTTCCAATCCTTGCATAATACTCAATTTTACCCCTTTGGGTAATTGACGTGGCACAGTCAAGCACAAAATCAAAGGGTTCATCGGTGGGCATTCCAAAGGTCAACGGATTTGTGCCGAGCATATTTTCAACACCAAAGGTCGGTGCAATTGATGGCCTTGCATTTGTACCTGTAATACCTATACAACCGGCTTTTGTTGCCATTGTTGCATAATATCCTGCTATTCCGAAATGACAAGAATTACGGGCTACTACCATACCCATACCGTATTTTTTGGCTTTTTCTATAGCCATTTCCATGGATTTATAGCCTATAACCTGTCCCATACCGTTATGGCCGTCAACAACTGCCGTTGCGGCAAAGTTTTTTACTATTTCAAGTTCGGTAACAGGGCTTTGTATTCCGGCTTTAATTCTGTCAAGATAAATAGGTTTAAATCTGTTTACTCCGTGAGATTCAATGCCTCGCTTATCACTCTCAAGTAAAACATCTGTACAAATTACAGCATCATCATGAGGGATGCCATACCCCTCAAAAGCGTCCGTTACAAAATTTGTAATAGTAGTCCAGTCCACGATATTTGTCTTTTTCATAATAATTTCACCTTTCAATAAAAATATAATATGTAAAAATAATAAAGGCATTGAAAAAAATGCTGTAAACCAGCACTTCATCAATGCATCTCAAATCTCTGCAAGTAATATTAACTTAATATTAGAATACTATTAAGTTAATACTTTGTCAAGTTGTTTTTACTTTTTATTTTAAGTATATGCAGACATTACAATACATGTATATTATTATGCTCAAAACAAACTGCTATGCAACATTAATACAAAAAAGTCACAACTATCATACATTGATTTTTTGATACTTTTTTGTTACCATATAAGCAAAGAACACGAATAAACTCAGAATATTAAAAGTAAAGCTTATGAATGTAGCAGCAGAAGAATTTATGTGCCTTAAAAACGTGTCAGAAAACTTAAGGGTTGATATGCTGGCATAAATAAAATTCCATAGGTATATAGAGATTCTTGCGGCGATTTGTTGATGGAGTGCCGGGAAGTTTTGAAACGGGGAGAAAGCATGGATATTGACTTGCTAAAAAGGTTGGGTAACATGGATCAGATTGCCGGTATACGGGAAATGGAGTATACCTGCGGTAATGAAAAGGGGCTTGGCGCTATAGAGGTATATAATGCAGCAGGCCTGCGTTTTACGGTTATACCGGATCGCTGTATGGACATTTATGATTGTTCCTTTAAGGGCTGTAATCTGTCATTCCATTCGAAGAACGGCCTCAGTGGCTTGCGTGACTCTGCCGAGGATGAATTCTTTCATCAATGGCCAGGAGGTATGCTGTTCACTAGCGGACTTGCAAACGTAGGCAATGCATGCATTGACGGCGGAGTTCATCCGATTCATGGTCGTATAGGCAGCACTCCTGCACGGCATGTATCAGCCAAGGAAGGGTGGGAGAATAACGATTACATACTTTCCGTCAGCGGAGAGGTTTGGGAAACTCGGCTGTATGGACGGCAAATTTCACTTTTTCGTACAATCTCAACCAGCCTGTATAGCAAAACGATTACTATCACTGATACAGTGACCAATCATGGCTCCGGCGAGGAGGAGTATATGCTGCTGTACCACATGAACTTTGGATATCCGCTGTTGGATGCGTCAAGCATGGTTGTTAGTTCGGCTGATTCTATACAGCCGCGTAATGAGCATTCTGTTGATTACATTCATATGAACGCACCCGATGCAAAGCCTTCGCATCAGACGTTCTTACATACCATGGGGGGCAGTCAAGCCCGTGCCGGTGTTATAAACGAAAGCCTTTGTTTGGCGGCTTACATTGAATTTGAAACTAAGAATTTGCCGTATTTAAATGAGTGGAAGAACTTGGCCGGGCACGATTATGTCGTTGCACTGGAACCTGCTAATTGTACGGTACTTGGGCGCATTAAGGAACGCGACAACGGAACGCTTAAAACTTTTCCGCCTTATAGCTCAATCACAAATACTATTTTATTTGGGATACTGGATGATAAGGCTGAAATAGAGGCATTTAAACAAACTTGTGGCCAATAAATATTCATAAAATATAATCGGGCTTTTCCGATAGATAGAAAATAATTGTTAAACAGGGGGTATTAATATGATAACAGCACAACAGGTTAAAGAAGAGGCAAAGAAATTTGGAGCTGATTTGGTTGGTATTTCTCCTATGTCCCGCTTTGAGGGATCACCAAAGCAATATGACGGCCGTTACATTTTTCCCGGAGCGAAATCCATGATTGTGCTGGGGTTCCGCATTGCAAGAGGGTTGTTTCGCGGCATTGAAGAAGGCACCTATTTTTCAGCATATCCTTCCATGGGTTATGCTGCCATGAATCAGGTATACATACCTGTCGTTTTGCACAGACTGACAAGCTTTTTGGAGGATGACGGCAACGAAACGATTCCAATTATGTTCTTTGCCGGTTCCGCAACAAATACCGTTACAGGAAAATTCCGTAGCGGATGGAGCAGAGCGGTTTCGCCCGATAAGCCTTACCCCGACGTACTTATTCATTTCCGTATGGCGGCCTACATGGCAGGACTTGGCGAATTTGGGTGGAGCAAGGTTTTCCTGACACCGGAATTTGGCCCTCGCGTTCGCTTTGCGGTTCTGCTGACGGATGCTGAGTTGGAACCTGATCCAATCTATGAGGGTAAGATTTGCGACCGCTGTAAGTTGTGTGTACGCAATTGTCATGGACATGCAATTAGTATGGATGAGTCTGTAAAAGTTACGGTCGCAGGACATGAAATCGAGTTTGCAAAGCTGGATGAAATGGCATGTGAACAGGGGCTTAACGGCGGATTAGATCATGAGCTGGATCCTTTTGACGGGCGGTATCCTAATCAGTTTGGATATGGACGTGCCATAGAAGGCGGCTGCGGTTGTATGCGTGCCTGTATGATACATCTTGAGGAGAGAAAACGTATTACAAACCAATTCCACAACAAGTTCCGCACAGGGAAGCAGTGGGAAATAGATCATTCAAAACCATATGAACTGACTCCCTCTGCGATTGAAGAATATCAAAAAACCGGCTTTATAGAGGACTACCAAGAGCAGATTCGCTATGATGCCGAACAAAATTATAAGACAGCCGAAGAACATAAACCAGACGAGGGACAGACGGATTAAATCCGTCGGGAGCGTAATATGTATTATGCAGTAGGATACCAAAGACCACAGAATGGAGAATACTTTTCGGATATTGTTATGAGTTATCAGAAAAATATCCGAGAAGTTTATTTCGCGTGGCCCGGGATGGCAAGTGGAAGGCCGATGCTGGGAAATAATGATTGGGCAGTGCAAAGCGTTCTTGAGGAAGAGCTCGCATTTTTGGTGAAGCATGGGATCAAGCTGGATCTTTTGCTGAATGCCAACTGCTATGGAGATGGTGCAATCAGTGTTGGTCTGCAAGATGAGATTGTTTCTTTGATGGAACATCTGGCGCATATCGGATGCTATCCGGAAATCGTGACCACCGCTTCTCCGTTTATTGCTCATGTTATAAAAACGAATTGCTCCGGAGTGGAAGTTCGCAGTTCGGTCAATATGCGAATCGGAACCCAGCAGGCAATGGAATATGCTAAAGAATTCTTTGACAGCTTCTACATCCAAAGAGATTTCGGGCGCGATCTGTCATATGTCCGGCAAATACGCGCATGGTGTGATGCGCACGGTAAAAAGCTCTGTATGCTTGCAAACAGCGGTTGTTTACGCTTTTGCCCGTCGCAGACATTCCATGATAATCTTATTGCACACAGCTCTAATGCTGAGCTGATGAAAAATTTGCCCGACTGGAATCCTCATCAATGCTGGAATATGTATAAAGACACCGCACGATTTGTTGAAATATTGAAGGCAACATGGATCAGACCGGAGGATATTCAGCGTTATGATGGGTTAATTGATGTCGTTAAGCTGGCAACCAGACAGCATTCACATCCGCGGATGGTTATCGGAGCGTATACGGACGGCGTCTATGACGGTAATCTTTTAGATGTTTTGGAGCCCGGATTTTCTTCACTTTTTTTCCCATATTATATTAATAATGCGCTTTTCCCAAAAGATTGGGCGGAGCGAAGCGGTATGTGCCGAAATGGCTGCATCAATTGCCTCTATTGCGAAAACGTCCTTGAGAAAGTGCTCCAAAAGTATGAATAATCATTTGCCTTATTAGCATTTACGCATACTGTTTAGTAGAATTATTATCGAGTGGATTAAGGAAAATCCCAACTATTAAAAGACAATATAAGGTTTAAGTTTGAGCCCGGCGCAAAATAAAATGATAAGAAGGTGCATGGAAATGTTTGGCTTTGAGCTTACGGATTATGACAGAAAAGTATATAAGGAATTTCTTAAGGATTTTCTTCCGGATAAGATGATTGATATCCATACTCATGTATGGAAAAAAGAGCTTGCTCGTCAGGGAGCAAGCAACGGAGGCGCGGCGTGGCCGGCCCGTGTTGCGGATGAGTGTACGGTTGAGGATCTTATGCAAACATATAAGGATTTATTTCCGGGAAAAAAGGTAACTCCCGTGATTTTCGGCTCTTGCGACCATAATATTTCTCAGGTAAACCGGTATGCTATGGAAAGCGGAAAAAAGTACAATTTGCCGTATTTTTACCGTACAAGCTATGATATTGACCCGGAAACCCTTGAAAAAGAAGTGGTCGAGGGCGGATTTAAGGGACTTAAACCTTATCTGTCAAATAAACCGGAATATATTCCGGACGGTGAAATAAGGATTTTTGATTTTCTGCCGCACGAACATCTTAAGATAGCGGATAAGCACGGCTTGATAGTAATTTTACATATAGCCCGTGGGGAAAGGCTGCGTGACAGGGTCAATATTGCCCAGCTAATGGAGATTGAAGAGAAGTATCCGAATGTTAAGCTTGTTGTGGCACATATAGGCCGTGCCTATGCAGAGAGTGATATAGGAAATGCCTTTGAAACATTAAAGAAAACCGAAAATATGATGTTTGATTTTTCAGCGAACACGCTTGATACGGCAATGATGAGATGTATTGAAGCGGTAGGACCGAATCGTGTACTTTTTGGATCAGACATGCCGATAAGTAAGATGAGAATGTACAGAATTGTGGAAAACGGCAAATACATAAATGTAGTTCCGCGAAGTATGTACGGCGATGTCTCGGGGGATTCCCATATGCGCGAAACCGATGAAACCGATGTTACCAGCTTTATTTATGAGGAATTGCTTGCATTCAGGAGAGCCGCTGAAAAGCTAGGGCTTTCAAAAAATGACGTTGAAAATATAACATGTAAAAATGCGGAAAGGATTTTGGGATTATGAAAATAGGATTATTGCCGCTATATATAAAACTGTATGACGATGTTGCGTATGAGAGTTTCCGTAAAAGGCTTGAACCCTTTTATGAAAAAATTGCGGAAAAGCTTAAAGGCGAAGGATTTGAAGTCATTAAATCCTCGTTTTGCCGTTTAAAGGATGAATTTGAAACTGCGGTAAAAGATTTTGAAAATTGCGGTGCAAAGTGTATTGTAACGCTTCACATGGCATATTCACCATCTCTTGAATCCGCATCGGTACTTGCCAAAACTTATCTTCCGATTGTTGTGCTTGATACCACCGAAACCTTTGATTTTTCACCGGAGCAAAACAGTGAGGAAATCAATTTTTGCCATGGCATACACGGCGTAATGGATATGTGCAACCTGCTTAAACGAAATCATAAGATATATGCGATTGCCGCCGGGCATTATGAAAAGTCAGATGTGATAAAACGCTGCGCGGGGTTTGTACGTGCGGCAGCGGGCGTATCATCACTCAAAAATTCAAAAACCGGCTCTATCGGAGGCAGCTTTGACGGAATGGGAGATTTTCTGATTTCCGATAAGGAAATCAAAAATACTTTCGGTGTTGAAGTTGTTTACTCTGACGGAAAAGAGCTTGCAAAGCTTGTTTCGTCGGTAGCAGATAAAGAAATTAATGAGGAAATTGAAAAGGATAACGCAATTTTTATAAAAACGGGTGAAATATCCGAACAATCCTACCGCGAAACAGTACGCAGCTGCCTGGCGGTAAGGAAGTGGATAAAAAATCATAACCTTTCCGCCTTTACCGTAAATTTTCTTGAAATCAGACCTGAAAACGGGATAACCATTATGCCGTTTATGGAGGCGTGCAAGGAAATGGCGGCGGGAGTAGGATATGCCGGAGAAGGCGATGTGCTTACAGCCTCGATTACAGGGGCACTGCTTCGCAGTTTTGAAAAAGCAAGCTTTGTTGAGATATTCTGCCCCGACTGGAAGAACAACACACTGTTTTTGAGCCATATGGGGGAGATGAATTACGCCCTTGCTGTGGGAAAGCCCGAAATGAAGGAAATTAAATTTATCTACGGTCAATCCTCGGCAAACCCTGTGGTAGGTTATGGCTGCTATAAAGCAGGGAAGGCTGTGTTTGCAAATGTTTACCGCGACGCTGAAAAGTTTAACTTGCTTATTGCCCCTGTGGAAATGCTCCAGCCTGATAAAACCGATAACTTCGGCGGTATAATACGCGGCTGGATGAAGCCAGAAATACCCGTCCATGAATTTCTTGAAAAGATAAGTAAAGCCGGCGCTACCCACCACAGCTCGCTTGTTTATGATGCTACTGTGGAACAGCTCGAATATTTTGGAGAACTGCTCGGCTTGAATGTGGTCAAGGTGGGTATATGAGATATTTGATTGGCATAGACATAGGCACTTCGTCTGTAAAAGGAATTTTAATGTCGGAGGACGGGATTGACAGAAAAACCGCAAGGGAAGAATTTCATTATGATTATCCTAAGAAAGGATGGGTGGAGATAACTGCAGAAAGCTATCTTGATACCTGTTTTAGGCTAATCCGGAAGCTTGCAGAGCAGCTGCCTGAAAATTCTGAAATTATAGGTATAAGTGAAGCGTCCGCAAGCGGAAACCTGCTTTTGCTTGACAGTGAAAATAAACCGCTTACCCCAATTTTCAACTGGCAGGACGAAAGAGTATCAGACGAAGCAAAGCGTGTATTGGATATTGATTTTGACAGGGAAGGATATTATAATATAACGGGCTGGCCGCTTGGGGATACCTTTCCTTTGGCACAGTTATGCCGGATAAAATACCATGAACCGGAATTGCTTGAAAGGGC
Source organism: Bacillota bacterium (assembly GCA_030705805.1). Taxonomy (GTDB): domain Bacteria; phylum Bacillota; class Clostridia; order CAKSNL01; family HGM11501; genus JAUZPY01. Next base: position 15,623 of record JAUZPY010000035.1, read on the forward strand.
AAAAAAGGTTTGTATGAGCACCGAGTACCTCAATTTCATGCTGACAGGAAAGTGGGGCGTCGGTACGTCTGCGGGTACTCCGTTTTACCTCATTGACCAGCAAAAGGGTGTATATTATAAGCCGGTGCTTGATACGCTCGGAATAGACAAGGATAAGCTGCCTCCGGTAATGAAAACGGGAACAACTGTAGGAACAGTGACAAAAAAAGCAGCGGAGCTTACGCTGCTTGCCGAGGGTACGCCTGTTGTCTTGGGAACATTTGACCATCCGTCCGCCGCAAGGGGTTCCGGTGTGTTTGACGAAGGGCAGATGCTTTTGTCCTGCGGCACATCATGGGTGGGCTTTTTGCCCGTAAAGGATAGAAAAAAGATAATAAAGAATAAGTTGCTTGCAGACCCGTTTTTAAGTCCGGACGGCTGCTGGGGAGCAATGTTTTCCCTACCATCCGTGTCATCAAAACTGGAGAAATATATTATAAAATATATTTCTGACGGTGATGGTATGTACAGGGAACTTGAAAAGATGGCTGCAAAGTCTTCCCCCGGCGCTGGTGGCCTGCGCATCAATCCGTATGAGGACGATGATGAGGAAAAGATTAATAAATATCAAAAATGTGATATTGCTCGCGCAATTATGGAAAGCGTGGGTTATCTGATGAAGGAAAAGCTTGACGCTTTGAGTAAGAATAATATCACGGCAAAATCGGCGATTATGGCTGGCGGACCGACAGAGAACCCGGTATGGGTTAGCTCAATTGAACAGATTTTGGGAATACCTGTAAAGGTTATTGACGGTGCATATGCGGGGGCTATAGGAGCGGCATCTGTTGCCGGAATAGGCACCGGTATTTACAGGAATGAGGCGGAAGCCTTTCGGATTTTAAATGGAAATAAGGTGAATATGTGAAACACGAATCATTGGAACAAGCAAAAAACGCATATAAAATTGAAGCGGAATGTATAAGCAAAATGCTTGAAAATTTTGATGAAGAGGCATTTTCAAAAGCGGTCAAGCTGCTGAAGGAAGCACCCCGAATCGGAACAACCGGCTGCGGACATTCAGGCATAATATGCCAGCATTTGGCGCATTTACTGTGCTGTATAGAACGTCCGGCAAGATTTATTTCCCCCGCCGAAGCGGTACACGGTGCACCCGGATTTTTGCAGAAGGGCGATGTTTGTGTATTTGCCTCACGCGGCGGAAAAACAAAGGAGCTTTTGCCGATTGTGGACATATGCAAAACAAAGGGTGTACATATAATTACGGTTACGGAAAATACAGAATCGCCGCTGGCAATGAGTGCCGACGTGGTGCTAAAGCAGTATGTTAACAGGGAGACAGACAAATATAATTCGCAGGGTACAACCTCAACAACGGCACTTTGTATGATTTTCCATGCGCTCCAGGCAGCGCTTATTGAGGAAACTGATTATAAAAATGAGCAGTTCGCCCTTATCCATCCCGGTGGTGCGGTAGGTGAACGGCTTAATAATAAACAAAAAGGAGAAAATCAAGATGGAATTTAAAGTTTATCAGAAGGAATTGGAATTGCAGTCCAGGGGTTGGATCCCTACATTTCATGATGTATCAAAAGAGGTACTTGAAATCGTAAAAGCATCGGGTATTAAAAACGGAACCTGCACCATCGCATCACATCATACCACCTGCTCTGTTATGATTCAGGAATGTTCACATGATATTGACTCATTCGAACTTGAATATTTACAGCACGACCTGCTTGATATTATGAGAAAAATGATTCCCGATTTTGCCGATGAGCATCAGTACCGCCATCCCGGCCCGATACACACTCAGTTCGGCCGGTATGTGGATGAGCCGGGAGACTTCACAAGCATGAACACAGACGGCCATTTGAGAAGCGTATTCTTCGGCAGAAGCGAAGCAATGACAATTAAAGACGGAGAGCTTGATGGCGGTGAATTTGCCCATATTTATTTTGTTGACTGGGATCACGTACGCGCTCGTCACAGACAGCTGAACATAACAGTTATAGGAACAACCGAAGATGTTGAAGACAGAAAGTGGAACAACGGCGAAACAATTAACACACTTCATAAGTTTACCGATGAGGAAAAGGCTTTTGACGAGCATTACACACTTCAGCTGAAAAGATAATGAAAAGAAAAATAAGAACGCCTTATTTTGAAATAGGCACCAAAAATTACATATATGGTGATAAAGTGCTTGAATATGCTATGGCTGCCGACGCTGCCGCGGAAAAGTATGATATTGATGTACTGTTTATCACGCCTGCCGTTGAGATACGCAGAATTACCCAAAATACAAAGCATCTGATTGTGTTAGCACCTTATATGGACACGCTTCGCCCGGGAAGAGGGATGGCGGACATCCTTCCGGAAGGATTAAAAGCTGCCGGGGCCCAGGGCGTTGTTGTAAACCATTGTGAAAAGCCACTGTCGATTCCGCATATAAAAGCGACGATAGATAGGGCAAACGAACTTGACATGTTGGTATTTGCCTGTGCGGATACAATTGCCGAAGCAAAAGCAATCGCACAGCTCCATCCGGATATTATAAATCCGGAGCCTTCGGAGCTGATTGGCGGAACGGGAAACGGAGTCAGCGATATGGGTTATGTAAAAGAAGCGATTAACTCCATTAAAGAAATATACCCCGATATCCTTGTAGAACAAGCAGCCGGAATTACGAATGGCCGGCAGGTATATGATTTTATTATGGCCGGTTCGGAGGCGGCTGGGGCAGCTTCCGGTATTATGAACGCCAAAGACCCGATAGCGATGATTGATGAAATGATAGCGGCCGTGCGCCAAGCGGCGGACGATTTGAAGAAATAGGAGTAAAAACATGGTATACAAAAAATCATTCAAGGTGCAGTCAAACGATAAAGTCGTTACATTTCACAACGTAACGGCCAAAGCAAAAGAAATAGTGGCTGAATCAGGAATAAAGGACGGAATAGTAGTTGTGTATTCGCATCATACTACCTGCTGTGTGATAACTCAGGAATGCGCGTTTGATATATCAATGACAGGACTGGAAACACTGCAGCAGGATCTGGTTGAAGTGTTTGAAAATATCATTCCGACTCAGCATAAAGAAGGAATGTATCTTCATCCGGGACCGAAGGCCTTAAAATTTGCCGAAGAGCATGATGAGGATGCAAGGGGCTGCCATAACACGGACGCACATCTGCGTTCCTCAATCATCGGAAGAAGCGAAACCATTGTTATGGAAGATGGCAGCCTTGACCTAGGGGAATATGGTTTTATATATTTTATTGATTTTGATAAGACCAGAGCCAGGGAGCGTACGGTTCAGGTGATGATCATTGGGGAATAACTTATCGATACATTGAAAAAGGAGGTTCGCCAAGATGTTACAATGCATCTTGACGAATCTCCTTTTTGTTTTTAAGTATACATAAAAGACTATTTTATTAAAAAATTAACTATTGCCCCAATGACTCCTGAACCAAGCATAATGTAAATCGGATTTGCCTTCCATTTACGCAGGATAAACAGGGATATTGCAAACATTACTACAGCTTTCCAGTCTATGTGAGAAAGTATGCCGAGAGTAAGCGTTTCAACATTAAATAG
>JAUZPY010000036.1 GCA_030705805.1 Bacillota bacterium
TAATTTAAATATAATGCCCTCTTCCATTGCGTGCTCAACTTCTTCTTTACGGGCAGGAAGTTCCTCAAGAGAGCGGCGGTAAACAATATAAACCTCCTTTGCTCCAAGGCGAAGTGCGCAGCGGGCTGCATCCATGGCAACGTTGCCGCCGCCTACTACAGCTACTTTTTCACTTTGTTTTATAGGAGTTTCTGAAGCCGGCTTATATGCCTTCATAAGGTTTACCCTTGTCAAAAATTCGTTAGCCGAATATACGCCCTTTAAGTTCTCGCCAGGTATATTCATAAATCTGGGAAGGCCGGCTCCTGAGCCTATAAACACTGCCTCGTAGCCTTCTTCTTCCATAAGCTCGTCAACGGAAATGGTTTTTCCTACAACAACATTAGTTTGAATTTCAACACCTAAGTCCCTAAGAGTATCAATTTCTTTTGCAACAATATCTTTAGGAAGCCTGAACTCAGGAATGCCGTAAACCAATACTCCTCCCGGAGTATGAAGAGCTTCAAATATGGTTACACGGTAGCCCTTTTTTGCAAGATCTCCGGCACAGGTAAGGCTTGAAGGGCCAGAACCTATTACAGCAACCTTATGGCCGTTAGCAGCAGGCTTTTCAGGCTTTTCATTAACGTTTTGATTATGATAATCTGCTATAAAACGTTCAAGACGGCCTATTCCAACCGGTTCTCCTTTTATTCCTCTAACGCATTTACCTTCACATTGGCTTTCCTGAGGACATACTCTGCCGCAAACTGCAGGCAGACTGCTTGATTTAGAAATGATCTGATATGCGGCGTCAAAATCACCTTCTGCTACTTTTGCAATAAAGGAAGGGATATCAATTTGTACAGGGCATCCCGATACGCAAGGATAATTTTTACATTTAAGGCATCTCTTGGCTTCATCTATAGCCTGCTCGGCAGTATAGCCAAGCGCAACCTCAAGGAAATTTTTGTTTCTTACATCAGGAGCTTGCGAGGGCATTTCATTTTTCTTTAATGACATATTAGGCATTTTCCGAAGCCTCCTTTTTGAAAAGGTTGCAGGCAGCTTCATGCTCCCTGCGCTCAAATGGCTTATACATGGATGAACGCGCCATTGCTTCGTCAAAATCAACAAGATGGCCGTCAAATTCAGGGCCGTCAACGCAGGCAAATTTTGTTTCGCCGCCTACTGTAAGTCTGCAGCCACCGCACATACCGGTACCGTCTATCATTATCGGGTTCATGCTGGCAACTGTTTTTACCCCATATTGCTTTGTAAGGGCACAAACAAATTTCATCATTATAAGCGGACCGATGGTAATAACCTCATCATACTGCTGCCCGCTTTCAATCAGTTCCTTCAAAGCATCGGTTACAAGACCTTTAGTGCCCCAAGAACCATCGTCTGACATTTTGATGAGTTTAGAGCTGTTCTCTTCAAATTCCTTTTCCAGTATAACCAGGTCCTTGTTTCTGAAACCTACTATTGCATGAACCTCGGTTCCTTGTTCATGAAACTTCTTGGTAACAGGCAGGGCAATAGCACAGCCGACTCCTCCGCCCACAACGGCAACTTTCTTTTTGCCTTCTGTCTCTGTGGCACGGCCGAGAGGACCGACAAAATCCTTAAGGCAGTCGCCAACAGATAAGCGACTCAATTTTTCAGTTGTAGCGCCTACTATTTGATATATAATAGTAACAGTGCCCTTATCTTTGCTGTAGTCAGCAATAGTAAGTGGGATCCTTTCACCCTCGGAGTCTACCCGCAGTATTATAAACTGACCCGGATTTGCCTTTTTAGCTATAGCCGGAGCGTATATATCCATTAGGGTAACTGTGGTATTCAGTTCCTTTTTGGTTACAATTTCATACATAACCGTGCCTCCTTTGGAATCACCGGCTTAGGCGCATTTTTGCCTATGCTCGGAGTTTAAGAAAATAAAAAGCCCATAAGAATCCTTACGGGCTTTTATCTTTTAAAAGTTTTTAAATTACACCATGAGCAAGCATGGATTCTCCAACCTTTAAGAAACCTGCAATGTTAGCGCCCGCAACCAGGTTTCCTTTCATACCATACTCATTTGCAGCAGCTGCTGAATTTCTGTATATGTTTATCATGATGTTCTTAAGCTTTGCATCTACTTCTTCAAAAGTCCAAGAATATCTCATAGAGTTCTGGCTCATTTCAAGAGCGGATGTAGCAACACCACCTGCATTTGCAGCTTTTGCCGGGCCAAACAATACACCATTTGACTGGAATACATGAATAGCTTCCGGAGTTGAAGGCATATTAGCACCTTCAGCAACGGCGATACATCCGTTAGCAACAAGCTTCTTTGCGGATTCCTCACTGATTTCATTCTGAGTTGCACAAGGAAGAGCAATGTCACATTTAATGCTCCAGATATTAGAGCAGCCTTCATGATATTCAGCTGTAGGATGAGTTGTGATATATTCTTTTATACGCTTACGCTCAACTTCTTTAAGCTGCTGTATACAAGCAAGGTCAATTCCGTTTTTATCGTAAATATAACCGTTGGAATCGCTCATTGCAACTACCTTACCGCCAAGCTCAGTTGCTTTTTGATTTGCGTAAATAGCAACGTTGCCCGAACCGGAAATTACAACTGTTTTGCCTTGGAAAGAAGAACCGTTGTCGTGAAGCATTTCATCTGTAAAATAGCAAAGACCATAACCGGTAGCTTCTGTTCTTGCAAGGCTTCCTCCGTAAGTAAGACCCTTGCCTGTCAGAACGCCGGTAAATTCATTGCGAAGTCTCTTGTATTGACCGAACATATAACCGATTTCTCTTCCGCCAACACCGATATCACCAGCAGGAACATCTGTATCAGCACCAATGTGCTTGGACAGCTCTGTCATAAAGCTTTGGCAAAAACGCATAACTTCCATATCAGACTTACCCTTAGGATCGAAGTCGCTTCCACCTTTTCCGCCGCCGATTGGCAGGCCGGTAAGAGAATTCTTAAATATCTGTTCAAAGCCAAGGAATTTTATAATTCCTTCATATACTGATGGATGAAGACGAAGACCGCCCTTATAAGGACCGATGGCACTGTTAAACTGTATTCTGAAACCACGGTTAACTTGTACCTTTCCGTTATCATCTACCCAAGGAACCCTGAATTTAATGATGCGCTCAGGCTCAACTAAGCTGTCAATAACGCCTTTTTCTATAAATTCCGGTCTCCTTTCAACCACTGGTTCGAGAGATTCTAAAACCTCTCTTACTGCCTGATGAAATTCAGGTTCGGCAGGATTTCTCTTGATAACCTTTTCCATTAGGTCAGCAAAGTAAACATTTTTAAAACTCATTTTTTTAACACCTCCAAGTTCTATGTATAACCGGAGAAAAGAGCTTTTGATAGGAGAAAATAATACCCTTGTCTTAAGTACTTTTCCTCAGTTCACACAATGAACATTTTAACATAAAATATTTTACTTTGTCAACAATAAATCAGCTGTTTCTATAAATTTGAAAAAGAAATTATCGTATAATACAAAATTACCCCTATTAATTTGGTTATTTTACTCATAATGACATTTTTTTAACAAGGGCCGAAATTGGAGGAACTATTAAAAGTTGCATTATAATGCCCGGAATACCGCTAATAAATGAAGCTATAAAGTATGTAAAAGAAATTGTTTCAGATTTAATTCCAAATGCGTAAATACATATTAAAAGGCAAAGAAAATAAGCAAGTCTTCCTGCTATTTGTGCTAAAATCAGAGCTAAGAATATTTTAATTATCTGATTTTGAGTTTTAATTATTTTGTAAAACAGACCTGCAGCATATCCGTATGCAGTAACTTCAAGTAGCATAAAGGGGAGCCTTGGCATTGCCGGCATTCCGGTGGCAAGTGAACTGACAAATACAGAAATAAATCCGGTTGCCGCTCCGTAAGGGCCGCCGAGAATAAGACCTGACAATATGGCAGGTATGTGCATCGGTAGGAATGCCTGACCTGCTGCGATGCCTAACGAAAGATGGAAAAGCTGCGGCAACACGATGCCTAAAGCAGCAAACATTCCTGCAAGTACCAGCTTGTATGATTTTGATTTCATTTAAAGACCTCCCTAAAATCAAATTATACCAGTAAAGAAACAAATGTACAAGAGTCTTTTAACAGCTAATGCATAAGCATAAGGGAATCGAACCCTATATGGTTTTAAAGGCAAGTTTTTTGCAATAATGCGTTAAAATGCTCGTGAATACATACGTATTCACTGTGCTTTTGCCTTTTCTGACGAAAAGTTTGCTCTTTTAAAACTTTACGACCCTTAGGAAAATTTTTGTCTTTTAAAGACGCGCAAGATTGTAGCACCTGACCCTTGCAAAATCAACAAGATAAGAAGGACGGAAATTAAACAAGATCAGGGCATATAGAGTTCGACTCCCTAATTAAGAGGGCGTTTTCTATTGCAAAGACTAAGTAATGTTGATATAATAACCTAAGGTGATTATTTATGAAAAAAATGTATCTGACAATTCCAACACTTCTTGGCACAGAGCAAGTTGTGGCTTTTGAGGTTGAACAGCTTGGCTATGAGGTTACAGAGGTAGTTGACGGAAATGTAACCTTTATAGGAGATGAGGAGGCAATTTGCCTTGCCAATATAAACTTAAGGGCGGCGGAGCGGGTAATGGTTAAGCTTGCACAGTTTCAGGCCACAACCTTTGATATGCTTTTTGAAGGCGTAAAAGCTATCCCATGGGAAAACTATATACAAAAAGACGGGGCATTTCCGGTCAACGGACACTCTTTAAAAAGTGCCCTGCACAGTATCCCTGACTGTCAGTCCATAATTAAAAAAGCAGTTGTAACACGTATGTCTCAAATATACGGCATATCTCATTTTGAGGAAATAGGAGCTTATTATCCGATTAAATTTGCCATTATGAAGGATATCGTTACTATGTACATTGACACCACGGGTGACAATTTATATAAAAGAGGCTACCGGGTCGAAAGCGTAATTGCACCCATGCGGGAAACTCTTGCGTTTGCTATGATATCGCTTAGTTTTTGGAAGGGAGACAGGCCGTTCATGGATCCTTTTTGCGGGAGCGGCACTATTCCGATTGAAGCCGCTATGTTTGCTGTTAACAGGGCTCCCGGCATAAAAAGAAGGTTTGTTGCAGAAACCTGGCGTAATATTATTCCTAAGGAAATGTGGAAAGATGCAAGGGAAGAAGCAATAGCTAATGAAAACCATGATATACCGATTATTTACGCCTCGGATATTGATCCTCATGCAATTGAAATTGCACAAAATAACGCAAGAAATGCCGGAGTTTTGGATAAAATTAAGTTCAGCGTCACTGATGTGGCAAAAGTCAGACCTTTTACGGAGAGAGGGGTAGTGTGCTGCAATCCTCCTTACGGGGAACGGTTAATGGACGCCAAAAGCTGTGAAAGTTTATACAGGACCATGGGCAAGAAATTCTCCGAATTTACAGAAGCCAAAAAACTGATTTTGACTTCCCACGAACAGTTTGAAAAATTTTACGGCAGAGAAGCGGACAAGCGCAGGAAGTTATATAACGGTATGCTAAAATGCTATGTTTATCAGTATTTTAAATAACCGTTAACCCATACAAATAAATAAGCGGATGCATTTGCATCCGCTTATTTATTTTGCTCTTGAAGGATTTTTAGATACCATATTTTTTCCTAAAATCTTTTGGCGTCAGGCCGTAACGATTTTTAAAACAGCTGTAAAACCAGCTGATGTTGCCAAAACCGGATTCATAACACAGATCGGTAACGGTTTTGTTGCTGTTTATTAACATATTTGCAGCGTAGTTTACTCTTATATCGTTAATAAAAGCAGAGGGAGTTTCGCCGAAATATTTCTTTAAACTCCTGGAAAGGTGCTCATAAGTCCTTCCGGAAATTTCCGTCATTCTTGTAATACCTTTAGAAAAGTTATCTATATTCTTCATTTTTTCACAGGTATCTTTAAGCCAAAACGGTATTTTGTCTTTGTTTTCAGTTTCGATGCCAAGAAAATATTTAACGAAAATATCTGTAAGAAGCATTTTGGTGTGTATTTTTAATTTTATACTGTTGTCCCATTCAATGGAGTTTAGCTCTCTTAAAGAAGAAGCAAGCTCTTTGGTCTGCTCCGTATTCAAAATAGTTGTAGGAGGAAAAGGCTCTTTAAGCATAGTTTCCTTAGGAAAGTCTTCTGAAAGAAACTCAAAAAGTGATGTGGCCAGTTCTTCATTAAAAGCAAGATTTATAAAACTATATGGATCCTCAGAAGGCAAAAACTTATGTGTATCAGAAGGTCTGATAAATACCAGACTGCCTTTTGCTAAAGGCTGGCTTACTCCGTTTATTTGGTGAACGATATTATCGCTTAATGTTAAGAAAACTTCATAAAAGTCATGATAATGTAAAATTTGCCTTTCGGTTTCACTGCTGATAAACCTGTACCTACAGCATGAAACATCGTCTACATGCCATTTGCTTAGAAGCTGTTTTGGGGTTTCCATTTTCAAAGCCTCCTTTATGTCATAATACCATAATAAAATTATCATGTCAATGATTGACGCATCCTTGATAATAAGCTAAAATGATTCTTGAGGTGATATTATGCATTTTTACAGAGCAAATATTAACAAAACTCTTGAGCTTTTAAGAGGTCTTAAGAACGGATTCAGTGAAAATGTCGGTTCGGCAGAATATTTTCCTTGTGAATATAAAAAAGGGAGCGATTTGCCTATTGGAGATCCTTCATTTATGCCTTTTGACTCCTCGTCTGATTTCGGGGGAAAGGATAAACACTATTGGCTCCATTTTACCTTCAGCACACAAAAATCTGAAGGAAAATATGAAGGACACACACCTTTTTTAGTAATCAGAACGTCAAATGTAGGTGCATGGGATGCCTTGAATCCTCAATGCCTGCTGTATCTTTCCGGCGAACTGGTACAGGGAATGGATATCAATCATACGGAGTATCAGATAGAATCGGGCAAAGAATATGAAGCTTATGTGTATTTCTATACAGGCATGAATGACTGTATGAAATACGATTTTAATTGTGTTGTTAACTATGTAAACACTGTAGTTGAAAAGCTTTACTATGATATTTTTGTGCCTTTTAGCGCTGCAATATGTTTTCCGGAACATGATGAAAAATTCATAAAGATTATTAAACACCTCGGGGCGGCTGTTAATTTGCTTGACTTAAGGAACATAGAAAGCAGAGAGTTTTATAATAGCATAAATGAGGCGGAAGAGTATCTTGAAAAAGAGTTTTATAATAAAGTCTGCGGAAAAGATAATTTAGTTAATGCAGTTGTAAGCTGTATAGGTCACACCCATATAGACGTGGCTTGGCTTTGGACATATGCACAGACAAAAGAAAAGGTACAGCGAAGCTTTTCCACCGTGCTTGCACTAATGGAGCGTTATCCGGAATATAAATTCATGTCAAGTCAGCCGCAGCTTTATAAATACTTGAAGGAGGAAGCTCCCGAAGTATACGAAAGAGTAAAGCAAAGGGTAAAAGAGGGACGCTGGGAAGTTGAAGGAGCTATGTGGGTTGAAGCTGACTGCAACCTGATAAGCGGTGAAAGCTTTGTAAGACAGCTCTTGCACGGAAAAGGATTTATTAAGGATGAGTTTGGCGTTGACAGTAAAATTTTATGGCTTCCCGATGTATTCGGATACAGCGCCGCACTACCTCAGATACTTAAAAAATCCGGCGTTGATAAATTTGTTACTTCAAAAATAAGTTGGAACGAAACGAACATGATGCCTTATGATACTTTTATGTGGCAGGGCATAGACGGGACAGAAATATTTACTTATTTTATTACTGCCCAGGACACAAGAAATAACAACCCTTCAAGAAATACAACCTATGTTGGATATATCAGGCCAAATCAAGTCCTTGGCACATGGGAAAGATACCAGCAGAAGGAATATAACAATGAAACGATGATAACTTATGGCTTTGGTGACGGCGGGGGTGGACCTACCAGGGATATGTTGGAGCAGCAAAGAAGAATTGAAAAAGGGCTCCCCGGAATTCCGACCACGAAAATGAGCACTGCCTCTGAATTTTTAGACAGGGTAGAAAAACGATTTTTTAAGAACGCCAAGCTTTTGCGCCAGATGCCTAAATGGGTAGGCGAGCTTTATCTTGAATACCACAGAGGAACCTACACAAATGCTGCAAAGAATAAAAAATTCAACCGCTGTTCGGAGTTTTTGTATCAGAGAGCTGAAGCTTTGTCGGCCTTTGATATGGTTTTGACCGGCGGAAAATACCCTTATGAAAAGCTTAATCAAGGCTGGGAAACCATTCTTTTAAATCAGTTCCATGATGTTATTCCCGGAAGCTCTATCAAGGAAGTATATGAAGACACCGATATTCTTTATAAGAACCTGATAGATAAGGCGGAAGAAATTGAAAAAGAAAAGCTTGTATCGCTTTCAAAAACAATTACATCTTCTAGGGGTGTTTTGGTTTATAATCCTAACGGCTTTGAAGCGAGCGGAGCTATTGAATTTTCAGGGAGAAAATATTGGGTCAAAAATATACCACCATTCGGGTGGAAGATTATAAATCCTGCTTTATCGGAGCAAAAAGTTAAGGCAACAAATAAGACAGCGGAAAATGATTATTATAAGCTTACTCTTGATAAAAACTGCAATATATCATCTCTGTATGATAAAAGAGCAAAAAGAGAAGTGTTTAAAAAAGGTGAGGCAAATCAGTTCAGGTTATATGAAGACAGACCTTATCAGCATGATGCATGGGAGCTTAGCCCTTATTATAAGCACAAAAGATATGACATTAACGAGCCGGGCACTGTAGAGTCGTATAATGACGAAGTATCCGGTGGTTTTATAATTAAAAGAAAGTTTTCAAATTCTGAAATTACCCAAAAGATTGCTTTATATAATGACTCGGAGCGGATCGATTTTAATACTGAAGTTGACTGGCATGAGGACCATGTTATTTTAAAAGTAGCATTTCCATTTAATGTCCATGCTGGCAAAGCAACCTATGAAATTCAGTTCGGGAACATTGAAAGACCTACTCACGCAAATACTTCATGGGATGCGGCAAAGTTTGAGGTTTGCGGCCATAAATGGATGGATGTGTCGGATTCAGGATACGGGGTTAGTCTTATGAATGACTGCAAGTACGGCTATGGAGCAGAGGGCAGCGATATTACAATGTCCTTACTTAAGTCTGCAACATATCCGAATCCGGAGTCTGACAGAGGGCATCATTCCTTTACTTATTCGCTACTTCCTCATACGGGCAGCTTTAGGGAGGCAGGCACAATAAAGCAGGCGTATATGATCAATAATCCATTAAAATACATGGAGGTCGGCGAAAACAAAGGCATTATGCCAAGTGAGTATTCTATGGTTTCTTCTGATAAGGAAAACGTAGTTATTGAAACAGTAAAGAAAGCGGAGAAATCGCAGGATATAATTGTCAGGATGTATGAAGCTCACAACCTGACAGATACCGTAAATGTAAAGTTTGGCTTTGATGTAAAAGAAATATATGAATGTGACCTTATGGAAAACAATATTAAAAAGCTGCCGGTTAAAAATAATAGCGTTACACTTTCTGTTTCTAATTTTGAGATAGTAACGTTAAAAGTAATAAGATAAAAAAGGAGCCGGAAGGCTCCTTTTTTATTGACTTTAACAGGCATTAATGGTAATATTTACAATAGAAATAAATTTGGCGATTTTTAGGCAAGCTAGGTAGTGAACCTATAAATTAAAGGAGCAATCATATGAAAAAATATTTAAGTTTTGCTTTATCAACTATTTTGATATTATGTACTTTATGCGGCTGTGAGAGCATGGCGCTAAATAAAATAATAAAAGAAAATTTTTCAATTGATGTACTTAATACCGGAAAGTCTGACTGTATAATTATTTGCATGGATGGTCTGAATATAGTAAATGATACAGCCGATGCAGATGATTATGATAAAATAAACGGTAAGCTTAAAGAGTTTGGAGTTTCAAAAATTGATTATTTGATTTTAAGTCATTATGATAAAGACCATATAGGAAGTGCGGCTAAGATAGTTGAAAAGTATAGAATAAAAAATATTATCGGGCCGGACCGCAGTGCCAAATCTGAGGAGGCAACAGCGTTTAAAAATGCAATGAAGAAAAAAGGGTATGAGCTTACCCCTCTTAAAAAGGACATGACAATTAAAACGGCAAACGGTGAAATAAATTTAAATCCTCCATCGGGAATATATGATAAAGATAAAGAAAATAACGACTCATTAATTACTACAGTAACGTATAAAGGTGAAAATTTCCTTCTTACAGGAGATGCCATGAAAGAAAGACTGGAGGAGTTTTCCGAATATAAAAAAGACACATATAATATTGTAAAGTGCCCTCATCACGGAGATTATACCGATGCCTTTATTGAGCTGATAACTCAAACAAAGGCTAAAGCTGTTGTAATAACCGATACCAAGGAAGACACCAGCAAAAAATTAATAGAGAAGCTAACCCAGATGGGGGTAAAACCGTTATACACATCCGATGGTGACGTTCATATAACCATGAATGAAAAGGGAGTCACATTTAAGCAAAAATAACAGGAGAATTTTTTGTTGACAGGTAGTGTATATTGTGTTATAATGTTAGCTATTAAAAGCGATGACCGGAAACAAGTAGGGTTATCTGAAGCTTTCAGAGAGCTGCCGGATGCTGCAAGGCAGTAAGCAAGGGTAAACCTGAATACATTCTGTGAGCTGCGCACCGAACGGAAAACCAAGTAGGCTGCGACGGGAGTGCCCGTTAAAGCACGGGAGTATGTTGGTACTCCGTAAGGTCAGCATTGTGAGGTGCTGATAAACTGAGGTGGTAACACGGGAATTATCTCGTCCTCTGAATTTCAGGGGACGAGTTTTTTTGTCCAAAAATTAAAAACATATTAAGAAAGGAATGAAACAAATGGCAGTAAAACTTATCATGTTGGTAGTATTTTTCGGTATTATGGTAGGTGTGGGGTTCTACTGCCGTAAGCATGCGACCGATGTAAACGGTTTCGTGCTCGGAGGGCGTGCGGTAGGCCCATGGCTTACAGCTTTCGCTTATGGAACCACTTATTTTTCAGCGGTTATCTTTGTAGGATATGCAGGACAGTTTGGATGGAAGTATGGTATTGCATCTACATGGATAGGACTTGGCAATGCATTTATTGGGTCACTTTTGGCTTGGGTGGTACTCGGTAGGAGGACAAGAATTATGACCCAGCACCTTGAAAGTGCCACAATGCCTGAATTTTTTGGGAAACGCTTTCAAAGTAATCCTCTTAAAATTGCAGCTTCGTTTATCGTATTTATCTTTCTTATCCCTTATACAGCATCACTGTATAATGGCTTATCAAGGATATTTTCTATGGCTTTCCCGTTAGATTATTCCGTATGCGTAATAATAATGGCTGTTTTAACCGGCGTATATGTTATAGCAGGCGGATACATGGCAACTGCAATAAACGATTTCATTCAGGGTATTATAATGGTTTTTGGAATTGTTGCAATCATATGGGCTGTATTACATCAGAATGGAGGCTTTACAGAGGCATTTAGTTCTCTTGCTAAAGTTACAGACCCGGCAGTAACCGATACCCCGGGTATATTTGCATCCTTCTTTGGAGCAGATCCTATAAATTTGTTATCTGTAATAATATTAACTTCAATGGGTACATGGGGCCTTCCGCAAATGGTGCAGAAATTTTATGCTATTAAAAGTGAAAAGGCAATTGAAAAGGGAACAATTATTTCCACTATCTTTGCTTTAGTTGTTGCAGGCGGCTGTTACTTCTTAGGCGGATTCGGAAGATTGTACGCCGACAAATTGGATGTAGTAAAGGGTGCACCGACAGGTGGCTTTGATACAATCATTCCAAAGATGATGGAGAATCTCCCCGTATTTCTTGTTGGTATCATGATTATATTGGTGCTTTCAGCATCTATGTCAACTCTTTCAGGTTTGGTAATGGCATCAAGCTCCACTCTTACAATTGACTTTATTAAGGGTAATATTGTTAAGAATATGAGTGATAAGAAGCAAGTGCTTGTAATTAGAGTGCTTATCGTAGTATTTATTTTAATATCTGCGGTAATTGCAATATTCCAATATAAAAACAATGTAACATTTATCGCCCAGCTCATGGGCGTTTCATGGGGTGCTTTAGCCGGCGCTTTCTTAGCTCCGTTCCTATACGGACTCTATTCAAAAAGAACTACAAAGTTAAGTGTATGGGTATGCTTTATTTTCGGAACAGGAATTATGGTATTAAATCTGCTCTTTAAGAGCCACTTCCCCAAATTTTTAGCATCACCAATTAACTGCGGCGCATTTGCTATGGTTGCAGGATTGGTTATTGTACCTTTTCTCAGTGCATTTAATAGGAAAAAGGTATCTGCCGATGTAGAAGATATGTTTAAATGCTATGATGAGAAAGTATTAGTACCTGCTACAGAAGCACTTGGCGACGAATAAGGAGGAATAGGTCATGCCAATTACAGAATTTCTTGAAAGAAACGCAAAATTGTATCCTGATGAAGTCAGCCTTGTGGAGGTAAATCCTGCCGAGCTTGATAACCGTGCGGTAACATGGCGTGATTATGAGCTGATTGAAGCAGATCCCTCATCAAACTACAGGATAGAAATGACATGGAAACAGTTTGATAAAAAAGCCAATCGCTTTGCCAATCTGCTTCTTACAAGAGGAGTAGAGAAGGGGGACAAAGTCGCTATTCTTTTGATGAATTGCCTGGAATGGCTACCTATATATTTCGGCATATTAAAAATCGGAGCAATAGCTGTTCCTATGAATTACCGCTATACGGCAGATGAAATTAAATACTGCCTCGACTTAGCGGATGTAAAAACCCTTGTTTTCGGACCTGAATTTATAGGGCGGGTAGAAAGCATTTTCGGGAATATACCCAAAGTGAAAACGCTGTTTTATGTCGGAGATAACAGACCCAGTTTTGCTGAAAGCTATAACAAGCTGGTATCTTATTGTTCTTCTTCAAAACCTGCGATTAATGTATCGAATGAAGATGATGCCGCTATTTATTTTTCTTCCGGGACAACCGGATTTCCAAAGGCGATTCTTCATTCCCATACAGCTCTTGTGTCATCTTGCATGACGGAGCAGAAGCACCATGGCCAGACCAGAGAGGATGTATTTTTGTGCATTCCTCCTCTGTACCATACGGGAGCGAAAATGCATTGGTTTGGAAGCTTAATTTCCGGCAGCCGTGCAGTTTTGCTAAGAGGTGTCAAGCCTGAGTGGATACTTCAGACGATATCACAGGAAAAGGCAACTATAGTTTGGCTTCTTGTACCGTGGGCGCAGGACATTTTGGATTCCATAGACAGAGGGGACATTAAGATCCAAGATTATAAGCTTAGCCAGTGGAGATTAATGCATATTGGCGCACAGCCTGTTCCGAGAAGCCTTATTAAGCGTTGGAAGGAAGTTTTTCCAAATCATCAGTATGATACAAATTATGGCTTAAGTGAATCCATTGGACCCGGCTGCGTACACTTGGGCATTGAAAACATTAACAAGGTTGGCGCAATAGGAGTTCCGGGTTATTTATGGGAAACTAATATAATAGATGAGCACGGAGAAAAAGTTAAAAACGGCGAAGTGGGTGAACTTATTGTAAAAGGTCCGGGCGTAATGAAGTGCTATTACAATAATCCTCAGGCTACGGCTGACTCCATTAAAGGCGGATGGCTGTATACCGGTGATATGGCAAAACAGGATGAAGACGGCTTTATTTATCTGGTTGACAGAAAGAAAGACGTAATAATAACAGGCGGAGAAAATTTGTACCCCGTACAAATAGAGGATTATCTGCGTGCGGATATGGCTATAAAGGATGTAGCGGTTATAGGTCTTCCTGATGAAAGGCTTGGCGAAATTGCGGCAGCGATAATTGAGCTGAAGCCCGAATGTAAGAGCACTACGGAAGAAGATATAATGGAGTTCTGCAAGCCTATGCCAAGGTATAAAAGGCCAAGAAAAATTATATTTGCCGATGTGCCGAGAAACCCAACAGGTAAAATCGAAAAGCCTAAGCTTCGTAAGCTTTATTGCGGTGAACGGCTTGTAGAGGCTGAAACAACTAAATAATAAAGGGCGCAGGCTAATTAGCCTGCGCCTTGTTAATTTTATAAGGGAAGATTGGGGAGCTATTTGTGTGTGAATAAAAATCCCTTAGATTTTTATTAAGTAAATGGAACAAAAAAGTAGCGCAAAAATCAGAATAAATGCTTGACAAATAAGAGGTTTTTTGTTATACTATTTATTGCGCAATGATGCATGGACCATTAGCTCAGTTGGTTAGAGCAACCGGCTCATAACCGGTTGGTCCGGGGTTCGAGTCCCTGATGGTCCACCAAAAAAAGAATGTATAACTTTTAGGTTATGCATTCTTTTTTGTTTACGCAAAACATGAGAAGCGCATCAAGCTTCGCCTATGGCTCGCTTTCTGCGACAGGGACTCTGAGTCTAAAAACTTGCCACCGGCAACTTTTTCTAAGCTCAGACTGATGGTCCACCAAAAAAAGAATGTATAACTTTTAAGTTATGCATTCTTTTTTGTTTACGCAAAACATGAGAAGCGCATCAAGCTTCACCTTTGGCTCGCTTTCTGCGACAGGGACTCTGAGCTTAAAAACTTGCCACCGGCAACTTTTTCTAAGCTCAGACTGATGGTCCACCAAAAAAAGTACACCCTTTAGGGTGTATTTTTTTTTGCGGACCATCCTTACAGGCGGGTTCATACTTCGCTAACGCTTGTATTCACCTCGCAGGGACTCTCAAGCTAAAAATATGCCACAGGCATATATTTTATTAACGCTTTCGTCTAATGGTCCACGTAAAACATGAGAAGCGCATCAAGCTTCACCTTCGGCTCGCTTTCTGCGGCAGGGACTCTGAGCTTAAAAACTTGCCACCGGCAACTTTTTTAGGCTCAGACTGATGGTCCACCAATGGAACAATACTTACTATATCATGTTGTTTTATGTCAATAAATGTAACGAAAAAGGCACGTCACCAATTGCATAGGACCAACTACCTCTCACTTTAAGCTCTCTGTGTCCTCGTCAATCTTTTGCTTGATCTCCTCATCTGTTAAACCGGCTTTAACTAACAGCGTGCCTCTGTTAGAGGCTATTGTAGTAAATGCTGCTTTTGCATTTTGAATATTTAAATTTGCAGATGACATATCGGACACCTTGCCTGTGTCAATGTATTTAATTAAATCTTGTGCCGCCATTTGACCCGAAATAGCCGCCGACTTAAATGGCCCCAGGTAATCCATCTCATCTTGAGTTCTTCCATAATCAAAGGAAAGAGATTTTTGCTGGCACCAATTTTTATAATCAACGCACTTGTTATAGAAATTCAGAGCATTCACATTACCAGAAGCATAGGCATCCACCAATTTCATAAATTCGTTATGTGCTTTGTACAAGGTTTTAAAATCCTCCCAGGTACGATTATCAAAAGTCAAAAGCGTTTGAGGATCATTGGTTGTTACAGCTCCATATTTTTCCGGATTTTGTACAATTTGAGTTATTCCAAACGTCAATGCTCCTAAAAAAGCAATTAATACAATAATTCCTATTAAACACCCCTTTTTCAGTTTTGGCTTTTTCTCGTTATTAACTTTCACGTAAATCCTCCTCAACCAGCTCTGCCGGCCCTTTCATTTCTATAATATGCGCTTTGCAGCCACTATATTAAATTACGTTTATATTACCATTTTCATATAATAAATGCAACCTTTTTAGCTGCAACATATTAACTTTTATTTATTAGCCGGTTTGAAAAATTACGCACTTTTTACGCACTAAGATTTCAAAAGATAACAAAAACGAGAAAATAATATAAAAGGACATGCTCAAAAAATGCCCTAAAAACCGCATAAAATCGTACTTTCGGCAACACTGACAAATAAAGACTATATGGCTCATAACCGGTTGGTCCGGGGTTCGAGTCCCTGATGGTCCACCAAAAAAAGCACACCCTTTAGGGTGTGCTTTTTTTTGCGGACCATCCTTTCAGGCGGGTTCATACTTCGCTAACGCTTGTATTCACCTCGCAGGGACTCTGAGCATAAAAACTTGTCACCGGCAACTTTTTCTAAGCTCAGACTGATGGCCCACCAATGGAACATTACTTACTATATCATGTTGTTTTGTGGTAATAAAATGTTACGAAAAAGGCACGTCCCCATCAACACCCGTCCCCATCAACACCCAATTGAAGGCAGCGGAAACAGTATAAAAAACGGGATTCATTATGTGAAACTGGAACTAAAAGGAATGTAGCTTTCAGTAATAGTTGTATTGCGTATTACATATTATTATGTAATAATGTAAACAATAAACAATATTGGAAGGGTGTGTGCTATATGGGGCCTAAGCCTGATTGGATGGATGATTATGATCGAACAGAAACAAATGAATCGGATGGTAAAACATTTTATGGCTTTGATGATGAAGATGATGGAACAACAATGTGGTATTCTGAAGATGGCATTTTGGATTCGGTAACACCAACTCCAGCGGATGATGAAGATTAAGATTGCTATATAAAGACGATTACTTCGGTACTCGTCTTTTTTTATGCCCTTTCAGAGGTGGTATCAGTGAACGTCATTGATGAATCGGGGACGTGCCCACCCAATTACACGTCCCCAATTACATTGTCCATATCCCCATGTCCTTCCACAGCAGAGGAATTTTGTTTAAACATTGATAATACTATTTGAAAATGTATTGGCATATGCTAGTAATATTATATTTTTAAAATCAAGTAATAAGGAGCTGATTTATATGTGTAAAGAATATACTGATGACGGTGAGTGGATTATGCCTTCTCCTTATCCAGAAGATTATGTCGATGATGAAGAATACATGGAAGGTTTAATTAACCACGAAGATGATAATGAAGAATAAGTCGGAACACGTGGGCACGAAGAATAGGGACGTGCCTTTTTCGTAACACCAATTAGACGGATGAATTATGCTAATGAGTGCATAGGGGACAAAAGGACAAAAGGGGACGTATTTTTATTGTCAACTAACTGGCATCCATTTGTTCTCCTCGCTCCACCAAATTAAAAGCTACATTTTTTGTTGAAAATGTAGCTTTTTAAGCGCTTATTTTCCAAAAAACTAATTGAATTCCTTTTGGGATTTCATTTCTAATTAGTATAATTTATTAAATATTGTATTTTTCGTCGTAAAATCCTGGAAATAATTATATAATATGATTAGTTGTTTGTTTAACACAAGGGACTAAGCATTCTTTTAGAAGGGAGGTATATTTATGAAAACAATAAATAAGGGCTTTTTACTGGTTTTAATGCTAATAGTGGCAATTACTTTGGGGGCTTGTGGTAATACAGGTGAAAAACCTGCACAAGATGCATCTAAATCTTCGGCATCACAAGCACAACCACTTGACCTTACCGGTAATTGGAAACAGTCGAACAGCAACTCGAAAACAAGTTATCAATCAGCGGTAATCCAAGGCAGTACCATTGAGGTATATTGGGTGAATGAAGAAGATAGCTCAAAGTCTTTATA
This sequence comes from Bacillota bacterium, assembly GCA_030705805.1. Lineage (GTDB taxonomy): Bacteria > Bacillota > Clostridia > CAKSNL01 > HGM11501 > JAUZPY01. The sequence goes on from JAUZPY010000036.1 coordinate 17,646, forward strand.
TTGGGCAGGAACATATATTGCGCCAACAACTTCAGATAAGAAGTATTCATGGGATTCAGCTAATGATAAAACAAAAACAGAAACTTCACTTTTAGCTTCCGGTGATGATACAAAAACATTCTCTTACAATGATGGAGTGTTAAGTTATTCTGTATCCGCTATGGGCACAACGAAAACAGTAGAACTTAAAAAACAATAATACATATGGTAAGGCTGCTTCTAAAGTATGCTCTTTAAATTGGTAAAATAAGATGTACTATTTTAGAACATTTTGTAATCAAAAATGAGAGGTTTCACAAGTCAAAAGCTGCATTTTCTTGTTGAAAATGCAGCTTTTTTATGTCAATGCGTGCAAAGGGGATAGTCCTGTTTTCCATTATTCAGCTTTAGCCGAAATCGTGTCTGCCACAACTGATTCCTAAATCTTCAAATGCACAAACGACCTCTTCAATTTTCATAAAGCACCCTTTATCTTCAAGGCTGGTATCTTCAATAATATCCTTGATTTTTCTAATGCTTTATAACATTCCAATTCAATTATTTCCCTTACATTGATCGTTAAATTTGAAAATAAAATATGCATGTCTGTTTTTTTCAAAGCTTAATTTCTTTATATAGTTCCATTTTTTTCGCCTCAAATAGAGTATAGCATAACAAATGTATTATTGTAATACATTTGTTATGCATATTCTGTGCAAAATAATATATATAATAATTATATATATTTGTAATGCGAGGTATTAAAATGAAGAAATTTAAAATCCCATCCGTTCCGCCAACGACCAATAAATGCATTAGATTTCCAAATGATATTATTGAAGAGGTAGAAACTGCTATAAAAAATAAGAATTGCACTTTTACAGCGTTTGTTATTGAAGCTGTAAGAATTGCTTTGGAAAATTTAAAAAATGATGATGAAGATTAAAAGCTTTTTTCCTTTTGCAATTTCCGGAGCTTGTGTATTAATTGAAGTCTAATTTCATTTTCCCCCATAAAAATATAATAATCTGTGCCGGAATACCAATGGTGAAAATAAGCCAAATATCATAAGAAATAAAAGATAAATATACACACAGTAAAATACTCCATACAAGTAACGATATAATTAAAAAGTTTAATTTTCGTTTTCCCCAA
>JAUZPY010000037.1 GCA_030705805.1 Bacillota bacterium
TACATAGAAAGGGGGATAAAAGTGAAAAACTGTTTATCTATAGCAGGTTCAGACTGCAGCGGAGGCGCAGGAATACAGGCGGATATAAAAACTTTTTCCGCACTCGGCTGTTTCGGCATGAGCGTTATCGTTTCAGTTGTAGCCGAAAATACAAGCAGAGTAATATCCATACAGAATGTAAATGAGCAGGTCATTAAAGACCAGATCGACGCTGTTTTTGAGGATATTGAAGTTGATGGGGTCAAGGTCGGAATGTTATCCGGAAAAGAAACAATGAAGGCGGTTGCCGAAAAGCTGAGGGAATATAAGCCGAAAACGGTTGTTATAGATCCTGTAATGGTCGCAAAGGGCGGCTATGCATTGATGCAATCGGACGCTTTGGAAACTTTGAAAAAGGAGATTATACCGCTAAGCACCCTGCTGACTCCGAATATTCCAGAATCTGAGACAATTACAGGCATGAAAATTGAAGCCATAGAGGACATGAAAGCCGCCGCAAAAAAGATACATGAAATGGGAGCAGAAAATGTTTTGATAAAAGGCGGTCATTTAGAAGGCGATGCACTTGACATTCTGTTCGACGGTAAAAAATATTATTCTTTTACAAACAAAAGAATTAACACCAAAAATACGCACGGCACAGGCTGTACTCTGTCTTCCGCAATAACAGCGAATCTTGCAAACGGGATGGATTTGCCAAAAGCGGTGGAAGAAGCCAAAAAATATGTGACACAAGCAATAAAGTATTCACTTAATATCGGCAGGGGTCATGGCCCTACAAATCACTTTTTTGAATTTTATAATATGAAAGGAAAAGCATTATGAGAAATTATAAAACACAAATGGAAGCTGCCAAGAAAGGTATTATAACGCCTGAAATGGAAACTGTCGCAAAAAAGGAAAATATCGATGTTCATAAGCTTATGGATTCGGTTGCCTCCGGCAGCGTTTCAATACCGGCAAATATCAGGCATACTTCTCTTTCAGCCGAGGGTATCGGCGCCGGACTGAAAACAAAAATCAACGTTAATCTCGGTGTTTCAGGTGACTGCAAAAATTACGAAACGGAAATGAAAAAGGTAGATCTTGCACTTAAATTTGGCGCTGAAGCCATCATGGATTTGAGCAACTATGGGAAAACAAACACCTTCCGCAAAGAGCTTATTGAAAAATCCCCGGCTATGATAGGCACTGTTCCTATGTATGACGCAGTAGGCTATCTTGAAAAGGACTTGCTGGAAATAACCGCTCAGGATTTTATGAAGGTAATCCGCGCTCATGCCGAGGACGGCGTAGACTTCATGACCATACATGCAGGTATCAACAGAAGAGCTGTCGGGGCTTTCAGGCGTGAAGGCAGAAAAATGAATATCGTTTCAAGAGGAGGCTCTCTTTTATTTGCATGGATGGAGATGACGGGAAATGAAAACCCGTTTTACGAGTATTATGACGAGGTCTTAGAGATTCTCCGAGAATATGATGTTACAATAAGTCTCGGCGATGCTTTAAGGCCGGGCTGTATTGATGACAGTTCTGACGCCGGTCAGATAAGCGAGCTTATAGAGCTTGGGAACCTTACAAAACGGGCATGGGAAAAGGATGTGCAGGTAATGGTGGAGGGACCGGGTCACATGGCAATGAATGAGATTGCCGCCAACATGATAATGCAAAAGCGCCTGTGCCATAATGCTCCGTTCTATGTTTTAGGGCCGCTTGTAACCGATATAGCTCCGGGGTATGACCATATAACATCCGCAATCGGCGGAGCTATTGCCGCAGCTTCCGGTGCGGATTTTCTCTGCTATGTCACACCTGCCGAGCATCTTCGTCTGCCGGATTTAAGTGACGTTAAGGAGGGCATTATCGCAAGTAAAATAGCTGCCCATGCCGCCGATATCGCAAAAGGACTGCCCGGTGCAAGGGATATAGACAATAAGATGGCAGATGCGCGGCACAATATGGATTGGGATGAGATGTTTAAAATAGCAATTGACGGTGATAAGGCAAGGGAATATTTTGAAAGCACACCCCCATCTGACAGGCATACCTGCTCTATGTGCGGGAAAATGTGTGCAGTCAGGACGACAAATATGATCTTAGAGGGCAAAAAGGTTGAATTTTGCTCGGAAAAATGAGTCTGAAGGGAAGTATATATATGAATTCAATAACAAAAAGCATTTCAGAAAAAATAGATGAATTAAGAAATAAGGTTCCGCTTGTACACAATATCACAAACTATGTTACGGTAAACGATGTTGCCAATGCGCTTCTTGCCATCGGTGCATCTCCCATTATGGCTGACGATATTGAAGAAACGGCGGATATTACGGCTATATCCTCGGCTCTTGTTATCAATATCGGAACACTCAATAAAAGAACAATTGCCAGTATGATTGCATCTGGCAAAAAGGCAAATGAGCTTGGCATACCTGTCATTTTTGATCCTGTCGGAGCGGGTGCGTCAAAGCTTAGAAATGATGCGACAAAAGAAATATTAAATCAGGTAAAAGTGTCGGTACTACGTGGAAATTTGTCGGAAGTTTCATTTGTTGCAGGGCTAAAGGTTTCAACAAAAGGCGTAGATACCTCTGAAGAAGATGAAAAAAATGACGGCGCTGCAGTTGCTGGATCAGTGGCCGAATCATTAGGCTGTGCAGTTGCTATAACAGGCGCAGTTGATATTATATCAGACGGAAAAAGGGTTGTAAAAATCTCAAACGGCAATAAAATGCTCAAAAAAGTAACCGGTACAGGCTGTATGACGACAGCACTTATCGGCGCTTTTGCAGGCGCCGAAAAAGATTATTTCACCGCGGCTGCCTCAGGTGTTGCCTCAATGGGTATCGCAGGTGATATTGCATTTGAAAAAGCCGGGCAGATGGGCACCGGCAGCTATCATATTGCAATAATAGATGCGCTTAGTACGCTTGACAGCAAAATAGTGGCAGAGAGGGCAAAGCTTCATGAAGAGTAAAATCGATTATACCCTATATCTTTGCACAGACAGAAAACTGATGACAACAAATACAATCGAAGAATGCGTAGAGCTTGCTGTCATTGGCGGATGCACAGTAGTTCAATTACGGGAAAAAGAATGCTCTTCGCTTGAATTTTACAATCTTGCACTGCGTGTTAAAGAAATTACGGACAGATACAAGGTTCCGCTTATTATCAACGACAGAATTGATATAGCTTTGGCAGTTGATGCTGCCGGTGTTCATGTGGGGCAAAGCGATCTTCCCCCGGCAGTTGTCAGAAAAATTATCGGAGAAGACAAAATTCTTGGTGTCTCGGCTTCAAGCCTTTCAGAAGCGGTAAAAGCACAGGAAGACGGAGCCGATTATCTTGGCGTTGGGGCGATGTATTCCACCGCAACAAAGACAGATGCCGAAATTGTTACTATGGAACAGCTGAAAGAAATACGCAGAGCGGTAGATATCCCCATTGTGGTTATAGGGGGAATAAACAAAAATACAGTATGTAATTTTAAAGGATTAGGAATAGACGGGCTTGCAGTTGTGTCAGCTGTTGTTGCACAGAAGGATATTTCGGCTGCATCTCGGGAGCTTATAAAACTATTTAAGGACTTATAATATGTTGAAATTTAAAGGCGCAATTTTTGACCTTGACGGAACACTGCTTGACTCCATGGATATATGGGAGAAAATCGATATTGAGTTTCTTGCGGGGCGGGGGATTATGATGCCTGATGATTATATTGCAGCAGTAACGCCAATGGGATTTTTTCAGGCTGCCCAGTATACGATAAGGCGCTTTGGTTTGAAAGAAAAGCCTGCCGATATCATGGAGGAATGGAACAGAATGTCAGTGGAATCCTACAAAAACAAGGTGACTTTAAAGCCCTATGCGAAGGAATACCTGCTGCTTCTAAAAAAACATGGAATTAAACTGGCTGTTGCAACAGCTCTAAGCGAGCTACTGTATGCTCCTGCACTGAAAAATAACGGGATATACAATCTGTTTGATGCGTTTACGGAAACAAGCGAAGTAAAGCGCTCCAAAGGTTTTCCCGATATCTACTTAAAGGCAGCAGATAAAATTGGACTGCCGCCTCGCGAATGTGCAGTTTTTGAGGATATTTATGAAGGCATAAAGGGAGCAAAGGACGGCGGATTTATAACTGTAGGTGTTTATGACAGATATTCCGATTACGAGAAAGATAAAATAAAGGAATTGTCGGACTTGTACATAAGAAACTTCAAAGAATTGTTGACAGATGATAAATAGTTTACATAATTAAGATATAAGAAAACTCCTATGGTATTATGAGGTCACCGGCCTAAAATATCATAGGAGTTTTGCCGTTTGGCACGCTTTAAAATAGTATTAATATTGTCTTAATATAAATCTTAATACTCACCTAATAACAAATTCATTATAATGAGATTGCAAAGAAAAATATTAGGGTTTGCAGATAATATGAATAAAAGTGAAAATACAATTTGTCAGGAGAGTGATGATTATGAAATCGGTGCTTATATGTTCGGCTGTTATTGGGCTGGCTCTTTTAGGTTATCTGTTTTATGTTTTATTTAAGGGTGAGAATTTATGAGTATGATTTGGTTACAGGATATTGCGTTTTTGATTCTGCTGATTGGGATTTCAATTCCTCTCGGCATATATATCTATAGGGTTATGACGGGGCAAGCCCGTTTCATGGCTCCGGTTGAAAAGGGAATATACAGGATGCTGGGCGTTCAGGATAAAAATGAAATGAGCACAAAAAAATACGCTGTCAGCATACTAATTTTCAGCGGTATCGGATTTGTTTTGCTGTTTTCTACTATGCTGCTTCAGGAGGTGCTGCCGCTGAATCCGGAGCACTTAAAGTCTGTCCGCTGGGATTTAGCGTTTAATACTGCGGCAAGCTTTATTACCAATACTAACTGGCAGGCATATTCAGGAGAGTCCACACTGTCGTATTTAACGCAGTCAATCGGACTTACCGTGCAGAACTTTGTGTCAGCCGGAGTTGGAATTTCCGTTCTTTTTGCTTTGATTAGAGGATTTACATCCAAAAATAAAAAAACAATTGGCTGCTTCTGGCATGATCTGACACGTTCGATATTGTACATTTTGCTTCCTTTTTCTTTCGCATTGGCAATTGTATTGGTTTCTCAAGGTGTCGTACAGACATTATTACCATATAAAGTTGTAACCGCATTGCAAAACGGCGCATCTCAGACTATACCGTTAGGACCTGCCGCAAGTCAGATTGCAATAAAACAGCTTGGAACTAATGGCGGCGGCTTTTTCGGAATGAATTCTGCTTTTCCGCTTGAAAATCCAACAGCTATTTCAAATTTACTGGAGCTTTTGTCTATCCTGCTGATTCCTTGTGCTCTTTGCATTTCTTTCGGGAAAGCAGTTAAGGATTCCAAACAAGGCAGAGCTATTTTAATAACTATGATAATCCTGTTTGTTGCCGCCCTTGCTATTGTAAACATCAGTGAGCAATACGGAACCGTATTTTATGAAGGTGTGGCTGCATCAGGCAACATGGAAGGTAAAGAAGTTATTAACGGGGTGGGTAGCTCCGCAATTTGGGGAACGGCAACCACAGCTGCTTCAAACGGCTCGGTCAACTCCATGCACGACAGCTTTACACCGCTTGGGGGCATGATGATGATGTTTTTGATGCAGCTTGGTGAAATCGTATTTGGCGGCGTCGGAAGCGGACTTTATGGTATGATTGCCTTCATCATTCTTACGGTGTTTATTGCAGGTCTTATGGTCGGAAGGACGCCCGAGTATCTCGGTAAAAAAATAGAGCCCTTTGACATGAAAATGGTATGCTTAATTATTCTTGCGCCGCCTCTGCTTACTCTGCTCGGAACTGCTGTTACAGTAATGCTTCCGCAGGCAGCATCATGGCTTTCTAATTCGGGTGCGCACGGCTTTTCTGAGATTCTTTACGCATTTTCATCAATGGCAAATAACAACGGAAGTGCTTTCAGCGGATTTACAGGAGGTACAATGTTTACCAATGTTTTTGGCGGCATAATCATGCTGATAGTGAGGTTCATTCCGATGACAGCGGCTATTTTCCTTGCCGGAGACCTTTCAAATAAAAAAATAATTACCGCTTCGGAAGGAACATTGTCTACAAGTAACACAATGTTTGTAGGACTATTGATTGCCGTTATATTTATCATTGGAGCATTAGGCTTTTTACCGGCGCTTGCATTAGGGCCGATAGCAGACTTTTTTACTGCATTGAAATAAGGTGAATAAAATGAAAAAACAACCATTAAAAAATAAAATATGGACTGATGCGATAAAGCAATCCTTTGTAAAGCTTTCACCGCGTACCCAGCTCAAAAATCCTGTTATGTTAGTAGTGTATATCGGCGCTATCATGACAACTATATTATATTTCCTAAGCTTTACAGGAATCAAAGACGAAAATGCAGGATATACCCTTGCAATATCATTAATTCTTTGGTTCACCGTACTGTTCGCTAACTTTGCGGAAGCAATAGCAGAAGGGCGGGGGCGTGCGCAGGCAAACTCCTTGCGAAGTGCCAGGAAGGATGTTAAAGCAAAAAAACTCAAAGCGCCGACAAATCATGATGACTATACTGAGGTGCTATCCAATACATTAAAACGCGGTGATATCTTTCTTGCAACTGCAGGTGATCAGATTCCTATGGACGGCGAGGTTATCGACGGAGTCGCTTCGGTGGATGAAAGTGCCATTACCGGAGAGTCGGCCCCGGTTATTCGTGAGTCCGGCGGTGATCGGAGCGCTGTAACAGGCGGCACTACCGTCATATCCGACTGGCTTGTAGTTAAGGTCACAGCCGAAGCAGGGGAAAGCTTTCTTGATAAGATGATAGCTATGGTAGAAGGCGCCTCTAGAAAAAAGACCCCGAATGAGATTGCGCTACAAATTCTTTTGGTAACACTTACGATTATTTTTGTAGTTGTTACGGCGACCCTTTTGCCATTTTCCGATTTTGCGAAGAGACAGGCCGGAAGCGGCGAGGCTGTATCTATTACAAATATTATTGCGCTGCTTGTCTGCCTTGCCCCAACAACTATCGGTGCGCTGCTATCCTCTATCGGTATTGCAGGTATGAGCAGGCTGAATCAGGCGAATGTTCTTGCAATGAGCGGGCGTGCAATTGAGGCTGCCGGGGATGTTGATGTCCTTTTACTTGATAAAACCGGTACAATTACGCTGGGTAACCGCCAGGCAAGTGAATTTATCCCGTTAAAAGGCGTAACAGAACAGGAACTTGCAGATGCTGCACAATTATCCTCCATTGCGGATGAAACCGCAGAAGGGCGCAGCGTTGTCGTATTGGCAAAGGAACGGTTCGGAATACGAGGGCGTGAGCTTTCCAAGCTAAACGCTAATTTTATTGAGTTTTCTGCAAAAACACGAATCAGCGGCGTTGACTTTCAGGATAATGAAATCCGGAAGGGAGCTGCTGAAGCCGTAAAAAAATATGTCCTTGATAAAGGCGGCGATTATCCGGATGAATGTGCCGAAATTGTCAAAGAAGTTGCAGGATGCGGCGGAACGCCTTTGGTAGTAGCCAAGAATGAGAAGGTTTTAGGAGTCATTTATCTTAAAGACATAGTAAAAAACGGCGTAAGGGAACGCTTTGATGATTTAAGAAAAATGGGCATTAAAACAATCATGATCACCGGCGATAACCCTATGACAGCAGCGGCAATAGCTGCGGAAGCCGGCGTTGACGACTTCCTTGCCGAAGCAACTCCGGAGGCAAAGCTTTCCTTAATACGTGAATATCAATCAAAAGGTCATATGGTTGCCATGACAGGGGACGGCACAAATGATGCGCCGGCCTTAGCGCAGGCTGATGTGGCGGTTGCCATGAACTCCGGTACGCAGGCTGCAAAGGAAGCCGGAAATATGGTTGACCTTGATTCCAGCCCCACTAAGCTTATTGATATTGTGCGGATAGGAAAACAGCTTCTTATGACAAGGGGTGCTTTAACTACATTCAGTGTAGCAAACGATGTGGCTAAATATTTTGCTATTATTCCAGTTTTGTTTTTTGGAATATACCCAAAGCTGGAAGCTTTGAATTTCATGAGGCTTACCAGCAGCACAAGCGCTATCCTTTCTGCGATTATTTACAATGCGCTGATTATTGTTGCTTTGATACCTCTTGCATTAAGAGGTGTAAAATATCGTGAGGTTTCGGCAAGCAAGCTTTTATCAAGAAATCTTTTGATATATGGGCTCGGCGGTATTTCAGCTCCTTTTATAGCTATTAAACTAATTGATATAATTCTGACCGTTTGCGGTATTGCGTGAGGTATTTATGAAAAGATTTTTAAAAATATTAAGACCTGCTGTTAGTTTCTTATTAATATTTACTGTATTATGCGGCATTGTTTATACAGGTGCGGTCACCGGCATAGCGCAGCTTATTTTTCCAAACAAAGCAAACGGCAGCATTATTACAGTAACTTTAAAGGATGGAACGGAAAAGGAAATTGGTTCTAAGCTGATAGCACAGGAATTTACCAAACCTGAATATTTAATCGGAAGACCGTCAGGCACTTCAAATCTTTCTCCGACAAGTAAAGAACTGAAAAAAATTGTTGAAGAAAGAATCAAATGGTGGCATGAGTTTGACCCGAATAATACTGCGGATATACCCTCCGATTTGATATATGCATCAGGGAGCGGAGTCGACCCTAATATTTCGCCGGCCGCTGCCAAATATCAGGTTATGCGTATTGCAAAAGTGCGCAGCATGGATGAGGATACTGTCCGTGAAATTATTGATAAATACACGACCGGCTCCTTTTTGGGAGTTTTTGGCGAACCTTCTGTAAATGTTCTTAAGGTAAATCTTGCTCTTGACGGATTGTTGTAATATAATAGTAAAAAAGGCGGTGAGATACAGTGGATTCAGAAGAAAAACGTCCTGACCCGGATTTGCTTTTGAAAAGCATCGGTACAAACGAAAACAGCGGCAGAGGTAAACTGAAAATATTTTTAGGCTATGCGGCGGGAGTAGGAAAAACCTATGCTATGTTGGATGAAGCACGAGAACTGAAAAAATCCGGTACAGATGTGGTTGTCGGCTATGTGGAGCCGCACACCCGGCCGGAAACACTGCAGCTTCTTGAAGGTTTGCCTTCTATTCCACCGCTTACTGTTCAATATAAAGGAATACGTCTTAAAGAATTTGACTTAGAAAAAGCTTTGAATAGAAAGCCTGAAATAATATTAGTTGATGAACTGGCACATAGCAATGCCGAAGGGGTACGCAACAAGAAACGGTATCAGGATATTGAAGAACTGCTTAACGCCGGTATTGATGTTTATACTACCGTAAATGTCCAGCATATTGAAAGTCTTAACGACGTTGTTGAAAATATCACAAAAATTTCGGTTAAGGAAACGATACCTGATTATGTATTCGACAATGCAGAGCTTGTTAAATTGATTGATATTGCTCCGGAAGAACTGCTTAGAAGATTTGAGGAGGGCAAAATATACCGCCCGGAGCGTGCAGTTGCTGCTATGCAGAACTTTTTTACAAAAGAAAACTTACGCCTTTTACGTGAGGTTGCACTCCGTGAGGTTGCGCAGCGAATCAGCCAGGATAACATTAATGAGTATGATAAAACAGAAAAGACCATTAACCAGCGCTTTCTGGTCTGCATAGGACCGTCGCCGTCTTCAGCCAAATGTATTAGGTGGACGGCAAGAACAGCCGAGGCTTTCCATGCCCCATGGACGGTACTTTATGTGGAAACTCAGGATAGTAGGTCACAGACTGAAGAACAGCAGGAAAATATTCGGAATCATTTTGACCTTGCAGCAAAACTGGGAGCACAGATTGTAACACTTAACGGATACGATATTTCCGCTGCTGTTGCCGAATATGCGAAGCTTTCGGGAATTACGAATATTGTTATCGGGAAAAGCAGAAAAAAGAAGTCTTTCAGAAATTTTTATGAGAAGAATTTGGAAGATAAGCTGATATCTAAACTTTCGAATACAGAGATATATATTATACCTGATAATGATAATGTAAAAGAGTATAAAAGACCGCATCAGGTAAAATGGCAGAATAATTTTTATTTTTCATGGGGCGACACAATTAAGAGCCTTGCCTTTTTAATTGCGGCAACTTTATTTTCATTATTGCTGCGGCAGCTCGATATCGGCGAACAGAATATCATCATGGTATATATTCTGTCAGTGCTCATTATATCGAGATTTACTAAAGGATATGCTTATGGAGTTATATCCTCTGTTATAAGTGTGCTGGCCTTTAATTTCTTATTTGTAGAGCCTTATTATACCTTTACTGCTATACAGGTAGGATATCCCGTTACATTTTTGATAATGCTTATTGCCGCCCTTCTGACCAGTGCTATGATGGTGAGAATCAAGACGCAGGCAAAGCTGGCGGTTGAAAGGGAGCGGAAAACAGAAGTATTATATGAGCTGAATAAAAAGCTTCTGGTTACAAGAGGACTTGACAATATCATGGAGCTTGCCAATGGATATATTACATCTCTGTATAATCGCTCGGTTATTTTCTATCCGGAAGACCCTCAAAACGGCAATAAAGGAGTTATAAAAAAAGCTTCTTCGGATAAGGATATTTCGTTTTTAAATGCTTCCGATGAGGAGGCTGTTGCTCACTGGGTATTCGTGAATAAAAAACGTGCAGGTGCCGGAACAGATACATTGATGGGAGCAGGAGCTTTCTATATGCCTATTATGTCTCAGGGAAATGTGCTTGGCGTACTTGGTATTTCCTGTGCGAGCGGAAACAAATTAAACCACGACAACAGGGCGTTTTTAAGAATGATTGCGTCGCTCGTGGCAATGGCTCTTGAACGACAGCATCTGTCAGACGAACAGCGGCAGATTATGGTCGAGTCCGAAAAAGAAAGCATGCGAAGCAATTTGCTGAGAGCCATATCTCATGACTTGCGCACACCTTTGACCGCCATATCCGGTGCAAGCTCGGCAATATTAGAAAACAAAAGCACTATGGATGAACAAACCCATGATAAGCTTTTGTCTGATATACGTGAAGATTCTCAGTGGCTTATCCGTATGGTGGAGAATTTATTGTCCGTAACGAGAATTAACGAGTCTTCTATGAATGTTGCTAAAACACCTCAAGCTGTTGAGGAGGTTGTTCCCGAGGCGGTATCAAGAATCCGCAGCAAGTTCCCGGGATGCAACATAAAAGTAAAAGTTCCGGATGAATTTCTGCTCGTACCTATGGATGCAACTTTGATTGAACAGGTTATTATCAATCTTCTTGAAAATGCTATTAAGCATTCAAAGAGAAGTTCTTTAATTGAACTAACTGTAAAAAGGTTAGGAAGTCTCGCTGTTTTTGAAGTCAGTGATAACGGTGAAGGCATACCCTTGCAGGAGCTTCCGAACTTGTTTGAAGGATATTCCTCAGGGAAGGATAAAAATGCCGATTCTTCCCGCGGCATGGGGATAGGACTCTCTATATGCCGGTCTATTATAAAGGCTCATGGAGGGAAAATAGAAGCAGAAAATAAAGCCGAAGGCGGTGCTGTATTCAGATTTGTACTGCCTATTGAAGGAAGTGATATAAATGAATAATATCCCGGTTATTCTAATAGTAGAGGATGAAAACGGAATCAGTAATTTTATTTCAGCTATTCTTACATCCAATAATTATCACGTAATTAAGTGCCAAAATGGTAAAGATGCAGTTACAATGGCAGGCTCCTACTGCCCTGATTTGGTATTACTGGATTTAGGGCTGCCGGATATGGACGGTCTTGAGGTGCTTTCCGGCATTCGAAAGTGGTCGGATATGCCGATTATTGTTGTAACTGCCCGCGGAAACGAAATAGAGAAGGTAAAGGCTCTTGACCTTGGAGCGGACGATTATGTTACTAAACCTTTCGGAACGTTAGAGCTTTTGGCGCGTATCCGGACGGCAATTCGTCATAAGCAGAAAAGCTATAACCCTCTTGAAACAGATAAAATACGTATTGGCGGCCTTGTTATTGATATCGTTAAGAGAACAGTAACAATGGATGGCGAGGTTGTTCATTTAACTCCAATCGAATACAAAATTCTCCTTATGTTAGCTAAAAATGCGGGTAAGGTTATCACACTTGATTCAATCTGCAAGGAAATATGGGGACCTTATACCAATGAACTGAATGCACTCAGGGTAAATATGGCAAATATCCGCCGTAAAATTGAAGCAAACCCGGCTGAACCGAAATATATACTTACCGAAGTCGGTGTTGGGTATCGCATGGCTGAGGATGCCTGATTATATTTTCTTTTTGTACTATATGGGTTTAATATACTAAAATGATAAGACCCGCAATGAAGCGGAAGCTGGCGGGACTTATCAATTAAAGCGAATAGTGAAACAGAATGGAGGCGTGCTTTCAGTTGGACTTGTTGGAACAATTAAATCAATATCGAAATACAATGCTGCCTATGCACATGCCCGGGCATAAGAGAAATACTGAATTGGCACCTTATTTATCAGAGCTTTTAGCAAGCTGTGACATAACTGAAGCATCAGGTTTTGACAACCTGCATAGTGCACATGGTATTCTCAAAGAGGGAATGGAGCAGGCAGCCACGCTCTGGGGTAGCAAACGCGCATTCTGGCTTGTGAACGGTAGCACTTGCGGTATTTTATCCGGCATTAAAGCTTCTGTGCCTATAGGCGGAAAAGTTATTTGCGCCAGAAATTGTCATAAATCAGTTTATAATGCTCTGTCACTAATTCGTGCGGTGCCTGTGTTTTTAATGCCGGAAACAGAAGCTGAAACAGGAACTTTCGGTCCGCTTAAACCTGATAACGTAGCTGCGGCTTTGGAAGAAAATCCGGATGCAAAGCTTGTTATTTTAACCAGCCCCACCTATGAGGGTGTTATAAGCGACATATCCGGGATTTGCAGGGCAGCTCACGCTAAAGGTATTCCCGTACTGGTGGACGAGGCACACGGAGCTCATCTGGGCTTTGGCTATGGATTTCCGGAAGGCGCAATACATGCCGGCGCCGATTTAGTGGTACAAAGTTTACATAAAACGCTTCCCAGCCTGACACAAACGGCGCTGCTCCATATTAACGGAAATATTGTTGATGAGCGCAAGGTAGAAAATGCACTGTCTGTATTTGAAACCAGCAGCCCGTCATATTTGCTGATGGCCTCTATCAGCGGATGCATCAATCTGCTGGAAACACGCACACCGGAGCTTTTTTCTGCATGGCACGAGAATATCCGGCAATTTATGCATAAAACTAAAGATCTTAAAAAACTGTCCCTTATGAGCGGCCTTTGGCTGCGGGACCCGTCTAAGATTATTATTCAGACTGATCACATCGGTATGACCGGAGCAGAATTGGCAGATATCTTAAGAAGGAATTATCATATTGAGCCGGAGATGGCGGCAGGAAATTATGTGGTTGCCATGACCGGTATGGGGGATACTCCCGAAACAATGGATGCGTTAGCTAATGCACTGTTAGAGCTTGACGCTTGTCTGAACCTTAGCGAGCCGGCATCTTTTCCGCCGCCGGTTTTACCGGAACGTGCAATGTTGCCACATGAAGCAGAAGCCGTCCCTAAAATGATAATTAAACTTTCAGAGGCAGAAGGCTGCATCAGTGCCGAAACAGTTTGGGCCTACCCTCCGGGAATTCCTTTGGTTATTCCGGGTGAAAAACTAACAGAGCAGGTATTAAGCTTGATGCAGGAGTACTTATCATTAGGAATACCTTTGGAAAGCACCATGGGCAATATGCCAAAAAATATTTATGTATTGCAGCAAAGGCATTAATGTTGACAGAAAATAAAAAATTTGGTATAATAAATATGATTATGATTGTTAAATAAGGAGACTTGATAATATGAACCATATACAAACATTAAATACCAGAAATCTTGTTAGCGGCGAAGGCGGCTGCGGCGAATGTCAGACATCATGCCAGTCTGCTTGCAAAACTTCCTGCGGCGTTGCTAACCAACCCTGTGAAAACACCGGCAGAATCCGTACTTTAAATACCAGAAACCTTGTAAGTGGTGAAGGCGGTTGCGGCGAATGTCAGACATCATGCCAGTCTGCTTGTAAAACTTCCTGCGGTGTTGCTAACCAACCCTGTGAGAATAAGCAAAAATAACTAAGATACATAATGAGGCGGGATGTTTAATCCCGCCTTTTACATAATAAACGGGAGAGTTTCTTATGATACATCAGTACAAGTTGAACGGTTTTAATATAGTCCTGGACACCTATAGCGGTGCAGTTCATTTGGTGGACGATGTGGCCTATGATATAATAGCTCTTTTTGAAACTTCAAGGCGGGATGAGATCGAACGAACAATAAAAGAGCGCTACCAAGGTGTGAGCACGCAGGACGTAGATTCCTGCCTGAAAGAAATTGAAGCCTTGAAAGACAGTAAGCAGCTTTTTACGGAGGATATTTACTTTGGTAAGGCTGATATGCTAAAACAAAAAAACGATGATATTAAGGCGCTGTGCCTTCATGTCTCGCACACCTGTAATTTGAATTGTTCTTATTGCTTTGCCAGTCAGGGAAAGTATCAAGGGGAGCGGGCGCTGATGTCTTTTGAAGTTGGCAAGCAGGCATTAGACTTTTTGATTGCCAATTCCGGCAGCCGCACAAATTTGGAAGTTGACTTCTTTGGCGGGGAGCCGCTGATGAATTGGGATGTCGTCAAGCAGTTAGTGTCATACGGGCGCAGCAGGGAAACGGAACATCACAAGAAATTCCGTTTTACTCTTACCACAAACGGGGTACTGGTGGATGATGAGGTTATTGACTTTTGTAACCGTGAAATGCACAACGTTGTTATGAGCCTTGATGGCCGACCGGAGGTCAATGACCGGTTTCGAAAAAACTATGCCGGCACCGGTAGCTATGAGACAATTGTGCCCAAGTTTCAGAAATTTGCCGCCATGCGTGGTCAGCGTAACTACTATATCCGTGGCACATATACGCACTATAATACTGATTTTACAAACGATTTATTTCACATGGCTGATTTAGGGTTTACCCAGCTGAGCATGGAGCCTGTGGTTTGTGCTCAAAGTGACCCCTGCGCTCTGACGCAGGAGGATTTGCCGGTGCTGTTTGAGCAGTATGAAATTTTAGCCAAAGAAATGCTGAAACGGGAGAAAGAGGGTAATCCATTTACTTTCTACCACTACATGATAGATTTAACCCATGGCCCTTGTATTTACAAGCGACTTTCCGGGTGCGGTTCCGGCACGGAATATTTGGCTGTCACTCCTTGGGGAGAACTGTTTCCCTGCCATCAGTTTGTAGGTGACAGTAAATACAGCATGGGTAATGTATGGGATGGGGTTACAAATACTGAGCTTCGGGGGAAATTCTGCAGCTGCAACGTAGCTTCTCGTCCGGAGTGCGCCGACTGCTGGGCAAAGCTTTATTGCTCCGGCGGCTGTGCAGCCAATGCCTACCATGCTACAGGTGAAATTACCGGCATATATGAATACGGCTGCGAATTGTTCCGCAAACGTATGGAATGCGCAATTATGATGCAGGTAGCTAAGTCTGACTTGGATTGAAGTTAGTGTAAAATAGCCATGGCTGTGCAGATTTGATTAAACTAACCAAGTCTTGCAAAAAAGCAGGAAGCTATCAAGAATAAACATAAGTTTGGTGCTGTTGATGAACGATTCTTAAAACAGGCAGAGGAATTACTGTTTGGCAAATTAGCCACTGCACTCTAAAATACCCAAAGATAACATGAAAAATTATATTGCCGAAAGAGTAGGCAAAGAAAGAAGATGATCTAATGGATGTTATGAATGAGCGTGTAAGCCATCGTCAATTCGGTGACGGAATGATTACCGGCCAGACAGAAACAACAGTTGTGGTAAAGTTCAGCGGACAGGAGGATGCAAAAAAGTTTTCATACCCTTCTGCATTTGAGTCTTATTTGAAACTGTGCAATCCTGCACTGCAAGAAAAAGTTAACGGTGAGCTTAAGAAAATTAAAATGCATGCTGAAGATGAGCGCAAGCTACAGGAAGAAGAGGAAGAAAGGCGCATACAAGAAAAAAGAGCTGCTGTAAAAAAAGTATCTGTGGCGAAAAAAAAGACAGCAAAGAAAGTAAAAAAAGTATCAGAACCTGAAGACGAAGATTCCGACATATAAAAAGAGGTAAAATTAGTCTTTCGGAACATAGAATTATTAATGAGCAAACACACCGATCACGGCTCAATCATTGTTAAAATTAAAAAGCAGCTTAACAATTATGAAGTCAGTGACTACTTAGATTAGATATAATGCGGTTTTATACCGTAAATTTAGCTTGAAAAATAGCGGTGAAGCAATTGCTTCACCGCTATTTTTTACACCGGATTATTCCAGACACCGAAGATTAAAAGCAGATTATTTACCTACACAAACGTTAAAAAAGGGAAGCAAAAACAGTTGTTCTTACTCCCTTTTTTAATGATGATAAATTTTTCAGTACACCTTAAGAATCTGCTTCATCTTTTTCGGATTTTCTCTTATTTAAAAACCAAATTATAAAACCAATACATGCAGCGGCCAAAACCACAAAAACGATATATGAATAAGTATCTATGTAATTAACAATATGTTCCCAGTTCTCACCGGCAAATGCACCAAGGCTTACAAGAACAATATTCCAAACCGCTGTACCCAGTGTAGTAAACAGCAAGAATTTGCCTATTTTCATTCTTGCCATTCCGGCCGGTATTGAAATAAGGCTTCTGACTATAGGAATAAATCTGCAGAAAAAAACTGTTAAATAGCCTCGCTTATTAAACCAACCTTCTGCTTTCTTAATATCCTGTTTTTTTATTCGGAGAATAAAGCCCCACTTGTCGATAAACCATCCTAAGCGTTCCGGTGTCACTAATCGGCCGATGTAATAAAGAATAATCGCTCCGGCTACTGATCCTATTGTAGCGAAAAGGGATACCAACCAAACATTCATGTTGCTCACCGTAGTCATAAATCCGCCGAAGGTCAGAATAACCTCGGAGGGAATAGGAGGAAATACATTTTCAATTGCTATTAACATTGCAATACCCAAATATCCAAACTGATTCATTATGTCTATTATCCATTCCTGCATTTAAAGTACCATTAGCCTTTCTGATTTTATATTAATGAATATGTCTTTAGTAAAACCGTTATATGTCGTTAAAGCTTTTTATGCTTTTTTCTTTTGGGTCTTTTCTGCTAGATAATCTGTTGCCAAATATATAATATACCAGGATTGCTACTGAAAATCCTATCAGCCATCCGCCTAAAACGTCATCAGCATAATGTACGCCTAGGTATATACGGCTATAACCAATTGATATAACAAGAATACCACATAGTGCAGATAAAGTATATCTGACCCGCTTATCTTTAATATATTTAAAAATAAGCAAAATAAGCATTGTATAAAATGCCCCATTATTCATGGCATGGCCGCTCGGAAAGCTGTAACTCGTTTCATTGATTAAACGTAAAATATCAGGCCGTTCCCGGGCGAAGATATTTTTTAATATAACATTTAGTATGCTTGATAAAATTACAGTTATTGAAACAGGCAAAGCAATGGTTTTCCTAGACTTTGGGATGATTATAAAAAGCAAGCACAAAGCAATTATTACTACTGAATCGCCCATATGTGTAATTCCTTTTACGATACTTGTCAATGCCGGCGACATTTTTTTAACTGCCTCGCTGTAGGTCCAGCTTTCGAAATTGGCCGTGATTCCTGCCTTAACGCATATAGCAAGCATAATAAAAAGAATGACAGGCACAATTACGAGCCAAATATTTCTTTTATTCATTTTACTCCTATTTTATTAAATTTCCGCAATTTTTACAATAAAAATCTTTATCATTTATTACCGTATTGCATTTTTCACAGCATTTATTGATTTTTGTACCGCAAAAAGTACAGTATTTGTTTGTTTTATTTTGAATTGCTCCACACTTATAACAAACTTGATTGCCTTGTTTGTAAATAAGATATACAAACAATCCCGCTAAATTAGTAAACAAGGCAGTAATACCCCATATTGATGCATTAAGCTTTGCCTTAAGAGCGTTTGCATATATCCACAAAGCAATGATAACCCAATATAGCATAAAGAAAAGCATAGCAGCGGCTGCTATAATTTTCATGTACAACTCTCCATTTGGAATGGCCCTGATATCAGTGATAAAATAGATTTTATCGCCGCTTGGCTTATTAGCTATATATGACAGCAGGTATACTTTTTTATCATTGAAATTCTTTTCATGAAAATATTCATCAGAATACCCCCGTTCAAACTCATTATCTCCGCCAAGTTTATATTTTAATGCCTTTAAATTATCTCTTTTTAAAAGCATAAATACTATATCCGGATGGTCATTATCAGTTAGATAATGGTTCTTTTCACCGCTGCTCCTTGAAAGCTCCAAATGACCGCTTTTTGCTAAACTTGAATTTTTAGCACTGAATACTATATTGTTTTGGTTGTTTAAAATTAGAATATCAACAATATCGGAAGATTTATTTGCAATAGAAGTTAAGCCGGGTTTTAAAGTTTCGGCATTGACTTTATTGTGCTTAATCATTTCCTCCGCTTTGTTGTATTCATAAGCTAAGGTAATCTTATCCTTAAATATAAAGGCTAA
>JAUZPY010000038.1 GCA_030705805.1 Bacillota bacterium
GGTTAACCACCTTTTTGAATCTTATATAATTATTAGAGCTCATATAGTGATTATTTTCAATAGGCATAAGGGAGCCTGCCAATATATGGTTTTAAAAGGCAAATTTCCCGAAAGTAATGCGTTAAAATGCTCGTGAATACATACGTATTCACTGCGCTTTTGCCTTTTCTTACAAGAAATTTGCTCTTTAAAACTCTCCGACCCTACATTTAGGAAAATTTTTGTCTTTTAAAGACGCGTAAGAATTGCAGCATCTGACGCCTTGCAAAATTGACAAGATAAGAAGGACGGAAATTTAACAAGGGCAGGGCATATAGTGGCAGGCTCTCTTATGCCTAACAAAGTGGTATGAGATAAATCTCATACCACTTATACTTTAGGTGAAATAAAAAGGCCTATGTTTAATGGATGGAAGGTCCATACGATAAAACACGCAATCATTACAATCCAAATGAAAGTGCAGAATATTTGGCGTGGATCTCTCAGGGAGTATGCACCATGCAATAACTTATAACTTAAATAGAATGCACCTATAACGCCTAGGAGAAAAGTTATAATATCAAGTGGTAGTAAATTAAATCCAAGCACACCTGTATAGGTATAGAAGGTTACAATAATAATTGCCATCCCAAACAGCACCGATAAAAGCCTTATACATATAAAACGACCGTACTCTTTCCCATACACAAAATATTCAATTACAGTAAATATTAAGAAGGGCCAGAAAAGCAGTTTAAGGTGCTCAAAGGTGCTTTCGTCAGTCGCAGAAAAAAGGGCTACAAAATTATTGCCTCCTGACCATTTATATGTAAAATGCAGGAGAGTGCCGAGGATAAGAACAAAAATTACACCTAAGATGTGTAGTGTTTTTCTACTCATAGTACCACCTCTTAGTTAGTATATTCTCCTTGCTTCAGTATTATTCTAAAAACCGGTTTTGGTACTTATTTGCCTAAAATAAATTTATCATGAAGTGAAGCAACAGCTTTTTCGGAATACTCTCTGTCTATCAGGACAGATACCTTAATTTCGCTGGTACCGATCATATGAATGTTTATATGAGCGTTATACATAGCTTCAAACATTGTAGCGGCAACACCCGGATTACTAACCATACCGGCACCTACAATGGATACCTTTGATACCTTATCGTTATATACTACGTCTCTTGCAGCAGAGAAGTTTTCTTTTAAAAGATCCACTGCTTCCTGGCAGTTATCAATTTTTACAGTAAAGCTGATATCCTTATTATTTTCCCTGCCAATTGATTGAATAATCATATCAACATTGATATTTTTCTTGGCAAGTAATGAAAATACTTTAAATGCTATACCCGGTTCATCAGGTACATCAAGTAAAGATATCATCGCCACATCATTATCTCTTGTTACGCCTCTTACAACAGCCTTTTCCATATTACGTACCTCCTTGACAAGAGTACCGGGAACTTTTTTCAAGCTGCTCAGTACCTCTAAATTTACACTATATTTTTTAGCAAGTTCTACACTTCTGTTCATTAATACGTTTGCACCTAATGACGCAAGTTCAAGCATTTCGTCATAGGAAATATCTTTCAGCTTTTTTGCATCCGGGCAAATCCTGGGGTCAGTTGTATATACCCCTTCAACATCAGTATAAATCTGGCATAAATCTGCATGAAGTGAAGCTGCCAATGCAACAGCGGAAGTATCGCTGCCGCCTCTTCCTAAAGTGGTAATATCATCATATTTGTTAATGCCTTGGAATCCAGCTACTATAACAATTTTATTTTTATCAAGCAGCGAAGCAATACGCTCTGTATTTATTTGCTTAATTTTCGCAACGCCGTATTTCGAATCAGTCTGAATTCCGGCCTGCCAACCTGTAAGAGATACAACCGAAAGCCCCATTCCTTCAAGTGCCATTGCAAGAAGGGATATAGAAATTTGCTCACCTGTTGACAGCAACATATCCATTTCTCTTTTCGAAGGGGAGGGATTAATTTCCTTGGCTTTTGCAATTAAGTCATCCGTGGTATCACCTTGAGCTGAAACTGTTACAACAAGGCTGTTGCCGGCTTCATAAGTTTCGGCAATTCTTTTTGCTACATTCAGCACTCGCTCGGCATTGGCAACAGAGCTTCCGCCGTACTTCTGTACTACTAACATACTCATTCCTCCAAACCTTTTGGTTAATTATTATTAAAACTTTGTAACCATAGCTCCCCGGTTATCAAAGTCGTATATATCAAATTCATATAACGGAGCATTTTTTTCTATAAAATTCAAAGCAGCTTGCCTAAATGAATTTTTCATAGATTTTTTAATTATTACTCCTATTGAGGGACCGCTTCCGCTTAAATAGCAGGCATAGGCGCCGGCGTTATAGCAAAACGAAAAGATATCCTCTATCTTATCAATCTTATCAAACCTGTATGGCTGATGTAAAACATCTTTGACAGCTTCCTTTAAGATGTCATATCTGCCACTTACAATCGCAGAGGTAAAAAGGGCACTATGAGCTGCACTAAAAGCCGCATCTTGATGTGAAACAATGGGAGGAAGTGCTGTCCTGGACTTTTTTGTTGAAATTGTTCCTTCGGGAAAAAATACTGCAAGAGCAATGTCGTCTTTAATGTAAAGTTTATTGTAAGTCAGGTTTTCTCCGTCGTAATAGGCAGTAATAAAACCACCTGTCAAACAGGGGACTACATTATCAGGATGACCTTCCATTTTACAGGCAAGTTTTAGTATTTCCCCAGAACCAAGTTTTCCTATTAAGGCATTTGCAGCAACCATGCCGCCTATTATACAAGCTGCACTGGAGCCTAAGCCTCTTGTCCCGGGAATTGAGGTATTTATTTTTATACTTAACCCTTTGGGATTATTTCCGCATAAATTAAAGACAGATTCCATTGCCTGGTATACCAGGTTTTTTTCAGGAGGAAAACTTTTTGTATATACCCCTGTCTGCTCAATAGTAATGCCGCCTTCGGTTACTTCTGCTTCAATTACATTATATAACTTAAGTGCAAGTCCCAGTGAGTCAAATCCTGACCCTAAATTGGCACTTGTAGCAGGGACAAGAACCCTTATCATAGGAATTACTCCTGTTCTATGCGTATTTTCTTTATGATGGGAATTGAAACTATCTTTGAATTAAATTCTCCGTTTGACATTTCCGGGCTAATAAAGTAAGAATCATTTGATTTCTGACAATCTATAAAGTCAAGCTCCCCAAAAACAAGAGCTGCTTTTTCTTTATCTGCTTTTTCAATTCTGACAAAATATTGATCGTTTATTTCTGAAAATGGAATAAATGCATCTTCAGATGCTTCATGCCAGAATATTCCTTGATTGATAGGGTCTTTTGCAATTTCTATCATATCTCCCACAACTGCACTGGCAGTGGGCAGAGTTCCTGCACCGCGGCCGTAAAACATTACATTGTCTACAGCGTTACCATAGACCATAATTCCATTGTATACATCTTGAATATTAGACAACGGATGATCTTTTTGAAGCATAGAAGGGGAAACAGAAGCAAAAACTTTGCCGTCTTTTTCATAGCCTCGGGCAATAAGTTTTATTACACAACCCATTTTACCTGCTACTTCAACATCGCAAGAATCAATGGAGGTAATTCCTTCAGTCTTTATTTTATCAACATCTGTCTGTATGCCGGTAACCAAAGACATCAGTATAGATATTTTTCTTGCTGCATCTCTGCCTAAAATGTCAGATGAAGGATCTCTTTCCGCATAACCTAAATCCTGAGCGGCTTTAAGGGCATCTTCAAAGGACTCACCGTCCTTAAACATTTTGGTAAGGATATAATTTGTGGTTCCGTTTAATATACCTGATATCCTGGTTATTTCATTGCCCGTAAGACAACCCCTTAAAGGAGCTATTATGGGAATTCCACCGCCTACAGATGCCTCAAACATATAGTTAACATTGTTATCCTTTGCAATTTTTAATAGCTTAGTGCCCATTGTAGCTACCAACTCTTTGTTAGAGGTAACAACGTGTTTGCCTGCCAAAAGGGCAGCTTTGGTAAAGTTGTAAGCAGGATGAATTCCGCCTATAACCTCAGCGACAATTTCTACTTCCTTATCCTCTAATATGGTATTAAAGTCCTGAGTAAATAAGTATGCCTCAGGATGATCTGAAAAATCCCTGATATCAAGAATATACTTTACTTCAATTTCTTTACCAAGCTTTTTTGCAATAGACTCTTTATTCATTTTTAATACTTCGTAAACGCCGCTTCCTACTGTTCCGAAGCCTAATATTGCAATTTTTGTCATGAGAAAAACTTCCTTTCCTACTGTCTCGCCAGAACCTTTACATCCTTTACACCGGATAACATGCTTAGCTTGTCAACAAGCTCTTCAAGCCCACCCGTAAGGTAATCACTCTGAATGCAGATAGTTACATCCGCCAAAGAGTTTACCGGTATGTTCTGGTTAATGGTAAGTACATTTGCGTTAGATTCTGCCAGTATGTTTAATATAGACGATAAAACGCCTGTAACGTCAGACAATATAAAGGAAAGAGTAATGATTCCCTGTATATGATTAAATGGAAAAACAAAGTCCTTGTATTTATAGAAAGCACTACGCGAAATGCCCGCAGCTTTTGCAGCATCTCCAATGCTTGTGCATTCGTCGTCAGCAATAAGTTTTTTAGCTTTAAGCACCTTTGTAAAAACCTCCGGAAGTACTTGTGCGTCTACTAAAATCAAAGAACTCTTAGTCATATATTGTCCTCCGTTCGTAAACAAATGTATACAATAAGTAGATTATAACATTTTTTAACGCTTCCGTCAAGGCTTTAAATTGCATAAAAAAGAATATTAAAAGGGCATTTTTATGCTTATATCTTACAAATTAGGGGGGGAAAAATATAGAAAAAATAAGAAGGTGCCCAAAGGGGGCACCTTCTCAGTCTTCCTCACAGCATTCGGGGAAGGGAACGTTCCGACTGTTGTAGTAGCCTCCCATACCGCCGTACCAGTTCATCCCGGGCATCGGATACATATTCTGCTGGGGAGCAGGCCCCTGATAGTTATACCCGAACATGTAGGGATTGGGCGGCCATTTTGCATTAGGTATGGGCATGGGATATGTACCGTAGTACATCATTGGACACATGAAAGGGAGTTTGGCCTGCTCCCTATTTTCATCCCTGATGGAGTTCATAGAATTGTTTTCAGCCATTAAGCTACCTCCTTTTTTATTGCAATATTAATTTATGCAATAAGGAGAGGATGTGTTACGGAGTAATATTAAATAATTTGTGTGCATTTCCTGTTGTAATTTTTTCAACCTCATCTATGGAAACTTTACGAATCTGGGCAATTCTTTCTGCGGTATAACAAAGCAGAGAAGAATCATTTCTTTTTCCCCTCATCGGAACCGGAGAAAGATAAGGGCAGTCGGTTTCTATAAGCATCCTGTCATCGGGAACAAGAGGACACATTTCCACAGTTTTTACGTTGTTTTTGAAGGTAATCATACCGGAAAATCCTATATACATACCTAAGTTTAAAACAAGTTTTACGGTTTCGGTATTTCCTGCGAAACTGTGCATGGATCCTCCGTACTCCGGCAAGGCAGCCTTAATAATATCAAGACAGTCTGAAAAAGCATCTCTTTCATGGATAATTACAGGCAGCTTAAGCTCGTTTGCAATTAACAGCTGATTATAAAAGGACTGCTTTTGGACATCTCTAGGTGCATATTCATATTTGTAGTCAAGACCTATTTCGCCTATAGCTACCACTTTTTTATTTTTGGCAAGGTTTTTTAGTTCATCAAAGTCTGCGGCTTTCGACTTTCCGCATTCCTGGGGATGTATGCCCACCCCGGCATATATAAAATCATATTTGTCTGCTAAAGCAAGGGTTGTTATGTTGGATGCAGCATCACAGCCGCAGGATATAACCCCTACGACGCCTTTGCCCCTCAGAGAGGTGATAAGTTCATCCCTGTCCTCTTCAAAACGAGGATCGTCATAGTGGGCATGAGTATCGAAAAACATTAGCCAACCTCCAAACCGCCCTTGCTTATTTTGTCTGTTGTCAAAATATTGATTTCTCCGCTTTCCTCTGTTGCAAGAATCATGCCTTTTGATTCAATACCTCTGATTTTGGCAGGCTTTAAGTTAGTAATTAATATTACGGTTTTGCCAATAATGGATTCTGGAGAATAACTCTTTGCAATGCCTGAAACAACAGTGCGTGTTTCATTACCTAAATCAACGGTAAGCTTTAAAAGTTTATCAGCCTTTTCAACTTTTTCACAGGCTATAACCTTTGCTGTTTTAAGCTTTATTTTACTGAAATCATCAATAGTAATTTCTTCGACGGGTGTGAGTTCTTCCTCTTTGGAAGGCGTAAAAATGTCGTTTGAGACTTCTTCAAGCTTTTTAGCTTCATCCAACCTTACAAAAAGTGGTTTTGCTTCGCCGACTTTAACCTCAAAAGATTTATTAAATTTTGAAATAGAATCATAAGAGGAATCAGCAGCATTTATCTGAGAAAGAATGTCTTTGCCGGTTTCAGGCATAAACGGACCGATAAGGATTCCTATATAGCGAATTGCTTCAATAAGATTATATAATACTGTTTTAAGCCTGTCTTTTTTGCTTTCATCCTTTGCCAAAGCCCAGGGCAAGGTTTCGTCTATATACTTATTGCTTCTTCTTGCCAATGAAAAGATAGCTTCAAGGGAGTCGGAAACACGCAGCTCCTTCATTTTTGAAGCTACTTCTTTATATGTGTTTTCGCACTGACAGATAAGCTCATTATCCACGGCCTCAGAATCGTTTGTGCAGGATGCTGTTCCGTCAAAGTATTTATTAACCATGGCAACGGTTCTGTTAACAAGGTTGCCTAAGGTATTTGCCAAATCGGCGTTATATCTTGATATAATAGTTTCAAGGGTAATTGTACCGTCAGAGGCAAAGGGCATTTCTCTAAGGACATAATATCTTATA
Organism: Bacillota bacterium; assembly: GCA_030705805.1. Taxonomy (GTDB): domain Bacteria; phylum Bacillota; class Clostridia; order CAKSNL01; family HGM11501; genus JAUZPY01. Next base: position 6,981 of record JAUZPY010000038.1, read on the forward strand.
GCATCTACTCCAAAGTGTTTTACCAAGTCATCTGCATACATAACGTTGCCTTTGGATTTGCTCATCTTGTCCCCTCCGGATAAAAGCCAGGGATGACCAAATATCTGCTTGGGGAGAGGCTCGCCTAAAGCCATTAACATAATAGGCCAGTATATGGTGTGAAAACGCAATATGTCCTTACCTATAATGTGAACGTTTGCAGGCCAGTATTTTTTATATAAATCACCGCTTCCGTCAACATCATAACCTAAAGCCGTTATATAATTTGATAATGCGTCAATCCAAACATATATTACGTGATTGTCATCAAAGGTTACCGGAATTCCCCATTTAAAAGAGGTTCTGGAAACGCAAAGGTCCTGCAATCCGGGTTTTAAAAAGTTATTAACCATTTCCTTTTTACGGGATTCAGGCTGAATAAAATCGGGATTGTCTTCAATGTGTTTCATCAGGCGATCCTGATACTTGCTCATTTTAAAGAAATAAGCTTCCTCTTTAGTTTTTTTCACCGGTCTGCCACAATCCGGGCAGCAATCATTAACTACCTGGGTTTCTGTAAAAAAGGCTTCGCAAGGTACACAGTAAAGACCTTCATATTCGCCCTTATATATGTCGCCCTGATCGTATAGCTTTTTAAATATTTTTTGTACTGCCTTTTCGTGATAATCATCTGTAGTACGTATAAATTTGTCATAGCTTGCGCCCATTAAGTCCCATATTCTTTTTATTTCCCCGGCAACGCCGTCAACATATTCCTTAGGACTAATTCCGGATTCTTTTGCACAGTCTTCAATCTTCTGACCGTGCTCATCAGTACCGGTTAAGAAAAAAACATCCTTGCCGATAAGACGGTTAAACCTGGCTATAGCATCGGTCAAAACAACTTCATATGTATTACCGATGTGAGGCTTCTTTGAGGTGTAAGCTATGGCGGTTGTTATATAAAACTTTTCCTTTTCCATATTATCAATCCTTTCTTTTATCGGCAAAAAAGTCCTTAAGTAGGTTTTCTGCTTCTTCTTTGTAAAGTCCGCCATAGATTTCAAAGCTTTCGTCAAAAACATTGGTTCTGCCGCCGGCGCTTCCTGCTTCATAATCATAAGCGGAAAAGAACACTTTTTTAATTCGGGAGTTTATTATGGCACCCGAACACATTGTGCAAGGTTCCAGCGTCACATATAATTCGCAGCCGGTAAGCCGCCAATCGCCCAGTACTTTTGCAGCTTTTTCTATGGCAAGAATTTCTGCATGGGCAGTAGGGCTTTTTTTGGTTTCCCTTAAATTGTGTGCTTTTGATATAATAATGCCGTCCTTAACAATAACTGCGCCTACCGGGATTTCCCCCGCTTTGTATGCGAGGCGAGCTTCTTTAAAGGCCGCTTTAAAGGCTTCGTCAAATACCTTTTTCTGCGACACTGCCCAGCACCTCCAAGGCTTTATCCACCCCTAATCCGGTCTCGGCGGAAAAAGGAATAAGTATATCCGCATCATCTATTTTTAAGGCATCGGATATCACACATAAATTTTTATTTATTTCTGACTTTGAAAGCTTATCAATCTTGGTGGCTACAATAACACAGCCTTCCTGACGGCTTTTAATAAAATCATACATCAATTTGTCATCAGCGGTAGGCTTGTGCCGGGCATCTACGATAATAAATATTGTTGATAAGTGCTCTCTGTTATAGAGATAAAAATCAATCATCTCTGCCCATTTTTCTTTTTCTGCCTTGGAAACTGCCGCATATCCGTAACCCGGAAGGTCAACCAGCATTAACTGATTATCAATATTATAAAAGTTTATAGTGGCTGTTTTTCCGGGTTTTGAGGATGTGTGGGCAAGATTTTTTCTATTTAGTATTTTATTTATAAATGAGGACTTGCCCACATTGGAACGACCGACAAAAGCAACCTCCGGCATCTTAGTATCTGGGTACTGAACATCACTTACAGCACTGATTACTAATGCCGCATTATTTAAATTCATGAGCGTCCTCCTTTTTATTAATTGGTGATTCTTACACTACCTGAGTGTTCGTTATCGGTTAAAACTTCGTTAATTTCAGAAGCGGATTTCTTTTTGCCTATAGCAATATCAATTACAGACCTCATGTTACGAACGGGAATAACTTTAACGGCGGAAAGAACATCGGTTGGTATATCTTCAAGATTTGCCCTGTTATCCTCTGGAATTATTACCGTTGTAACCCCTGCCCTATAAGCGGCAAGAAGCTTTTCCTTTAAACCTCCAATTGGCAGTACTCTGCCTCTTAAAGTGATTTCTCCGGTCATAGCTACACTTGATTTAACACTGCAATTCGTAAGCGCACTTATAATTGCCGTAGCTATAGTAATACCGGCGGAAGGACCGTCCTTTGGAGTGGCTCCTTCGGGAACATGAACATGAATATCTTTTACTTTATAAAAGTCCTGAGAGATTCCGTAATATGACACATTGGCTCTGATATAGCTTATGGCGGCTTTAGCGGATTCTTTCATTACTTCGCCTAAAGAGCCTGTCAGCTCAACTTTCCCTGTACCTTCCATTATATTAACTTCAACTGTTAAAGTGACTCCTCCGACAGATGTCCAGGCAAGACCGGTAACAACTCCGGGTTCGCTTTCTTTTTCTATTTTATCATGGGTATATTTTTTAACGCCAAGAAACTTTTTAAGGTTGCTTTTAGTAACAGATACAGTTTTTCTGTTTTCCGAAACAATAGCTTTTGCAACTTTACGACAAATTGTACCAAGTTCCCTCTCGAGGTTTCTTACGCCTGCTTCAGCAGTATAATTTTCAATTACTGCTTCAATAACAGATTCGTCTATTTTCAGGTTGTTCCTTTTGAGACCATTCTCTGTCAACTGTCTTGGCAATAAATAATTAAGAGCAATATGAAGCTTTTCCTCTGTTGTATAGCCTGTAAGCTCTATTATCTCAAGCCTATCTTTCAGAGCAGAAGGAATAGTATCTAAATTATTAGCAGTTGTAACAAAAAGAATCTGAGATAAGTCAAAGGGAAGTTCAAGATAATGATCTCTGAAGGCAAAGTTCTGCGCACTGTCCAAAACCTCCAACATTGCAGAAGCAGGGTCCCCCCTGAAATCGTTACCCAGCTTATCAATCTCATCTAACAATATAAGTGCATTTTTACTTTTTGCCTGACGAAGTGCATTTATAATTCTGCCGGGCATAGCACCCACATAGGTTTTTCTGTGACCTCTTATTTCAGCTTCATCCTTTACTCCGCCCAAACTCATTCTTACATATTCTCTTCCGGTTGCCTTGGCAATGGACTGGGCAATAGATGTTTTACCTACTCCCGGAGGGCCTACAAGACATAAAATGGGGCCCTTAGTGCTGCCTGACAGCTGCCTTACGGCTAAATATTCTAAAATACGCTCTTTAACTTTATAAAGGCCGTAATGGTCGGCTTCTAAAACAGCTGAAGCTTTTGAAAGATCTGCATTTGTCTCTGTTGATTTGTTCCAGGGAAGATCGAACACTACATCAAGCCACTGTTTAACAACTGTAATTTCAGCTGACCCAAAGGGCATACTGGAAAGTCGGTGTATTTCTTTGGTAACTTTAGCTGCTGCTTCAGCAGGCAGGTCAGAGTTTTGGACCAAATCCCGATATTCAGCAGCTTCATCTGCAGAAGTATCGCCAAGTTCTGTCTGTATAACCTTCATCTGTTCTCTTAGCAGATAATCCTTTTGATTTTTGTCTATCTGTTTTTTCGTTTCAAGAGCGATTTGCTGTTCCAGCTCATATATCTGTACTTCACGGAACAAGATTGCTATTGTTTTTTTTATTCGTGATTCTATATTAAGTTCAGATAATATTTCCTGCTTGTCCGCTACCTTAACAAATACATTGGAAGCAATAGAATCTGCCATAAGGCCGGGTTCATCGGTAAGAGTAATATTATTTAACACATCTATATTTATCTGACCGGAAAGCTGAGAAATTTTAGCAAGCAGTTCGTGCATACGTCTTGCTGATGCATCAAGAGAATTCGGGTCAATGTCTCCTCCTTCGGAAAACATGACCTTTACGCCGGCCTTTATATAAGGAAGACTGAAATCAAGCTTTGTAAATGCAGCTCTTTTTAGACCTTCAACTAATACGCGGACATTGCCGCCCGGCATTTTAAGCATTTGCTTTATTTTAGATATGCAGCCTATTTCGTATATATCGGAAGCGCCCGGTTCTTCAACTGAAACATCTTTTTGTGCAGCTAAAAAAACCAGCTGATCTGCTGCCATTGCTTCTTCAAGTGCTGCAATGGACTTTTCCCTTGCAACATCAAAGTGCAGAACCATATATGGAAATACCACAAGTCCCCTAACAGGAATTAGGGGCAAGGTATAATTTTTTCTTGTATTTGCCAAATAAACCACTCCTAACTAATCTATGATTATACATCATAGTATGGATTTTTTCAAGTAATAAATGCATTTGAGTTCCCCCATTTTTCGAATTTTAGAAAACAACAAACACTTTTGAGGCGTTATAATAAATATTGGGTAACAAATAGAGTTGAATAGAAAAAACTGTCGATGTTCGACAGTTTTCAATTATGTAAGGCTTGCAAAATAGATGCAAATTGCTTAATGTCATTTAAAAAATCTATAATCTACTTTCTATCTTCAAAATTCTATAATTACCTATAAATTTGATAAACGTAACTTTATTTTGCTTTAATAATTAACCTCTAACTTCTGCAAGTCTAACCAATAAAGTAGCAGCCTCGCCTCGTGTTAAATGGTATTGTGGCTTAAATGTTCCATCAGGATAACCGTTCATAACTTGATTTCCTGTAGAGCCTTGAATGAACGGAAGTAAATATACTGCAGGTTTTGCCCAGTTTGATATGGCATTATCATCAACAAATTTTTCTGCAATAGCACCCTTCTTAATCACATTTTGTTCATTTCTATATTTATTTATATAGTCAATATAATTGGAAATAATTTGTGCTGTTTCTTCTCGTGTAACAGGTTGATTTGGAAGAAATTTGCCATTTGGATAACCTTTCATTATTTTAGCATTATTAACGATAATGGTGTCTAAACAAAACCAATCTGAATCCTGTACGTCTGAAAAAACATTATTCCTACCTAATGATAGAGCATCGTCATAGGAGTTTCTTGAAGCCATGTATTGTGTCAACTTCAAACTCATTGATAGTAGCCTTGCAAGCTCTGCTCGAGTTGCATCCTTATCAGGATAAAACAAGTTTACTTCCCGCCCATCAATCATTGTAGGAATGCCAATTGCCATACCGGATGCTTTTAAAATGACTATATCTCCATCAGCCCAATGATTATCTGTGTCCGGGAACGTACCTGCATACACATTAACGCAATTTAAGCATAATAGTGCAACGATTGTAAATAGAATCAAAATAGAATTTTTCAAAAATGGTTCATCCTTGAATAATATATTTAGGTTGATAAAGGTAACCTATAACCCTTTGTCAACTGAAAAATTATGTGTATAGTTTAAATACTCCAATTTTTCTATCTTATTGCAGTAAGCAGTATAATATTCATTGCCGGTTCTTTCTGCTATTTGATTGAACTAAGTCCCGCAGAAGAATTCAGAGCATTCGTAAATTCATTATAGATTTTTTTATTATGCATCGGAACCTTTTTTGTTTGATTGTAATAATAAAACTGTTCGTAATTGTTTTTTAAGCTTTTAGTGTCGCCGGTTTTAGAATCGTATATTATACGAGCAGCCAAAGCATCTGCAATGTAATCGCTTTCGCCCTTTTCTATTATGCTGTCTGCATATAGCGCTGCAATTTTGTAATTACCGGAGGACGCCGCCAAAGTCATATTAGAATATTTTCCATACATGGTTTCATTGGCACCCTGAATGTTATTGCTTCCATATATTCCGCTTCCAATAAGAACAAAAGCAAGTAAAATCGAAAGAAAAATCCTGTTTGTTATAAATTTTTTTTGTATTCTTCTTTTTGTCAAAAGGCACATGGCAACGTAACCACCCGCAATACCTCCGAAATGGGCAAGGTTGTTTATTCCGCCTCTTAAACTGAAAACGGTAGTTAATACTATACAGAATAATATATTAGTCAGCATCCCTCTGCTCATGTAACCGGGTACAATGTAGTGTATGGCAATCAATGCACCCAAAAGACCGAAAATCGCACCTGATGCACCGATGGAAGAGACCGACATAAAACCAAAGGTTAAAACGTTTCCCAGTATTCCGCCAATAAAATATATGATTAAAAATCGTTTTGTGCCGACGGCAGCCTCCACAATTTGTCCGAAAATATATAACGCATAACAGTTTGAAGCCAGATGCCAAAGCTCACTATGAGTGAATATGGAAGTTAAAATTCTATAATATTGACCGGAATATACTGCTCCTCTATGCATGGATAAGGCAGAAACAAGGTCTATATCTTTATAGCTTAAAAAGGTAATTGCAAGAAAAACCAAAACATTGATAAAAATCAATGTTAATGTGGCCTTAGGCCGCTTTACGGTATATCTGATAACCGGACCATGGGTATATTTTTCAGCGTCATAAGGGTTAGATACAGCCTTAACGCTTGTTGATGCATCTTCTCCGCAAATAGGGCAGCGCATACAGCTATCTCCCAGTCTTTGACCGCATTTAGAACAATACTTCAAATATTATCAACTCCATCGGGATTTTCTTTTTTATGGGTTCGGTTTGTGAAAAACCAGTCAAAAAAGCCAAGGTCATAAAGCTTTTTAGCTATTATTCCGCCTATGGGGAATATTATCATTCCTAAAAGCCCGTAAATTTTTAATCCGACATACATTAATATGAGTGTGACAACGGGGTTAAGCCCCAAGCTTTTACTGACAATTTTCGGCTCGGCAAAACGCCTGACCAGTAGCGTAAGAATATATAATAAGACCATACCTAGAGCCATAAATAAATCTCCTTGTAAAAGGCTCACAATAGCCCATGGAATAAGTATGGTGCCCGTTCCTAAAACAGGCAGAATATCTACAATTGCAATCAGTACGCCAATCAGTATGGCGTGCTCCACACCCATAATAAACAGTCCGATAATCAGCTCAATTGCAGTAATGCACATAAGTAAGAATTGAGCTTTTAAATACTTTCCGCACGCACCGAAAAGCTCTCTTTTTAACAGAAAAAGCTTTTGCTTAACAGAAATTGAAATGTTCCTTGAATAAAAAGACCGAATTTTTTCTCTTTCGCCTGTCATAAAGTAAGTGGCAAGTATAAGAATTATAATAAAAACAAATACATTGGATAATACCATAACAAAGGATAATGTTCCGGTGGCAACATTGCCGAATGAAGGCATCAGCCACTTAGAAAGCTGAGAAGACAGTTCACTTCCAAGCTTTGCAAAAGCATCATCTGAAGTCTCAAGTTGAGATATAAAATCGGCAGGGGCGCCCAGTTCCTGAATGGCTTTCTGCAGTATCCCCATGAAGTCAAAGGGCAGAGAAGAACTGATTGCAGACAATCTCTTAACTGCAAAGCTTAAATAAATTAAGGAAGTTTTATATATGTCTATCCAGTTTGTAACAAACCAGCCGGAAAATTCCTTTAATTTTATTACTACATAGCTAATGATTAAAGTCAAAAGGGTAAGGAGAATAAGGACGCTGATTAAAGCCCCCAGTTTATATGGTATATGAGCTCTCTTTTTTAAAAAGTTAACGAGTGGAGCAGAAATATATGAAATGAGCCAGCTGATTAAAAAAGGAAGAAACAAAATTATTAAGAAAGGCAAAAACTTAAGGATCAATATTACAAGTACGATTAAAAGCAACATTAAAACATATTTTGAGTATTTCTTATACCAAGTATTCAGTCTGTCAAAAAACTCCTCCATAGCATACTCCTTACTTTATTTCATTTTAATTACCTAAAAATTCCTCCATAATTTTATATCCTTCTATAAACTCGTTTCCGTATTTTTCGGCTTGCTCTTCACTAAAAGACTCAGCCTTAGACTCTATGCATTTTCTGCTGTCATAAATGACGCAGGGAACTTTATCTCTTGCGTGGGTTTTAATGGATATGGGCGTCGGGTGATCCGGCATAACCATAAATTTATAATCATAACCGGAATCTTCCAAAGCTTTCTTTATAGGGGCAATAATTTTTGCATCAATCTGCTCTATGGCACTTATTTTCCCGGGCAAATCTCCCTGATGGCCGCATTCATCGGGCCCTTCAAGATGAATATAGACAAAATCGCTGTTATAAAGCGCATTAATCGCCGCATCTGCCTTACCTTTATAGTTTGTATGGACTGTTCCGGTCGCACCCTCCACATCAATGGAATTAAGACCTGCTAATTTTGCTATTCCTTTTACCAAATCAACTGCTGAAATTACGCTGCCCGAAACTCCGTACAAATCTTTAAATTTCGGCAGGTCGGGTTTTTTACCCTCGCCCCAGATCCAAAGAGAAGTGGCAGGATTTTTCCCTTCTTTTATTCTTTTAAGATTTACAGGATGGTTTATTAGAATCTCATTACTTTTTTTCATTATTTTTAAAATAGTAGGATTATCGGGAAGGTATTCGGTAATTACCTTATCTGAAATGTCATGGGGCGGAGTCAGGTTAAAGCTTGTCTCATCGGTTCTCCAGCGCATTATATGACGATAGCTTACACCCGGGAAAAAGCTTATTTTATCTGTTGACAGGGACTTATCTAAAGCTGTAATCAGCTCTTTTGCTTCTTCGGAAGTAATTTCTCCGGAGCTGTAGTCAACCATTGTCTTTTCTTCATAGGGCTCTTCCGGTGACAGAGTTACAAGGTTAGCCCGAAAACACATATCATCATCTGTTAGCGCTACGCCAACGCTTGCAGCCTCCAGTGGCGAGCGGCCTGTGTAACATGAGTGCGGATTATATCCTAAAACCGACAGATTAGCTACATCGCTGCCGGGTTTTAAATCATCGGGAACAGTTTTTACAAGATAAAGTTGTCCTTTTCTTGCAAATTCATCTAAATAGGGAGTAGAGGCAACCTCATAAGGGGTTTTGTCCCCTAATGCTTTAATAGGATAGTCAGCTGCTCCGTCAGTCAAAACTACAACGTATTTCATGTGAAGTCCTCCAATATTGCGAATAATTTCCAATCTAAATTATACACCCTTAAAGGTCCGAGTACAATATAAAATAAAAATTTAATGAAAATATTGTAAAATTTAATAGATTGTGTTATAATATATTGAATTATTGTACTGAAAAGAAAAAGGAGATTTAATATGGGAGCATTTAGAACTGTTTTTGGCTCATATAGTGATAAGGAAGTAAAAAGAATTAAACCGTTAATGAATAAAGTATTAGACCTGGAACCAAGCATGCAGGCAATGTCTGATGAGGAACTTAGTGGTCAAACAGACAAGTTTAAAAAGCGGTACCAGGATGGAGAATCGCTTGATAAATTGTTGCCGGAAGTTTTTGCAACTGCAAGAGAAGCTTCATGGAGAGTACTTGAGAAGAAACCCTTCCCTGTACAGGTTTTGGGCGGAATTGTACTTCACCAAGGCAGAATAGCAGAGATGAAAACAGGTGAAGGTAAAACCCTTACAGCAACTCTTCCTGCTTATCTTAATGCTATTACCGGAAATGGCGTTCATATTGTTACCGTAAATGAATACCTTGCATCCACACAGGCAGAAGAAATGGGGAAACTTTTTAATTTCCTTGGATTAACGGTAGGAACAACATTAAGTGGTATGGACTCTGAAATTAAGAGAGCAGCTTATAATGCCGATATTACTTATGGTACCAACAACGAATTTGGATTTGACTATCTGCGTGACAATATGGTTATTTATAAGCAGAACATGGTTCAAAGGGACCATGCATTTGCAGTAGTGGATGAGGTTGACTCAATTTTAATTGATGAAGCAAGAACACCTTTAATTATAAGCGGTAAAGGCGACGACTCATCTCAACTTTATTCTATAGCTGACCGCTTTGCAAAGGGCTTAACGGCATACAGAATAAAGGAAACCGATGACAAAGTAGAGTATGATGATGTTGACGCTGACTACATTGTAGAAGAAAAGGGCAAAAATGTTACCCTTACCAAGCGAGGAGTAGGAAAGGCAGAATCATATTTTAACATTGAAAACCTGTCCGATCCGGAAAACATGACTATATCTCATCACATAAATCAGGCAATCAGAGCAAACTCTGTTATGAGAAGAGACGTTGACTATGTAGTTAAGGACGGAGAAATCATAATAGTTGACGAGTTTACAGGGCGTTTGATGTATGGCAGGAGATATAATGAAGGCCTTCACCAAGCTATAGAAGCAAAGGAAAATGTTCAGGTTGCAAGCGAATCAAGAACACTCGCTACCATTACATTCCAGAATTATTTCAGATTATATGAAAAGCTTTCCGGTATGACCGGTACAGCTCTTACCGAGGAAGGTGAATTCAGAGAGATTTACAATCTTGACGTTGTGGAAATACCGACAAACATGCCTATGATAAGAGTTGACTATTCTGACAGAGTATATAAGAATGAAAAAGGCAAAATGAATGCGATTGTTGCCCAGGTAGAAGAATGTCATGCAAAAGGACAGCCGGTTTTGGTTGGTACAATTTCCATTGAAAAGTCAGAACTTATAAGTGCTATGCTGAAAAGAAAGGGCATAACTCATCAGGTACTTAATGCAAAGCACCATGATAAAGAAGCCCAGATCGTTGCACAGGCAGGTAGGAAAGGCGCAGTTACAATAGCAACAAATATGGCCGGCAGAGGTACTGATATTCTTTTGGGCGGAAATCCTGAAATAATGGCTCTTAATCAGATGCGCAAAGAGGGCTATGAGGAACGTCTTGTATTGGAATCTAATATACATTCTCATGCAGAAGATGAGGAAATTCTTTCTGCAAGAAAATACTTTAGGGAATTGTATGAAAAATATAAGGTCCAGACAGACGAAGAGCATGTGGAAGTAGTAGCTGCAGGCGGTTTGTTCATTCTTGGTACCGAACGCCATGAGGCTAGGCGTATAGATAATCAGCTTCGTGGTAGAAGCGGAAGACAGGGCGACCCCGGCGAATCAAGATTCTGCATAGGCCTTGATGATGAACTCATGAAACGTTTTGGCTCTGACAAAATAACCAATGTTATGAATATGGCAGGTATTGAAGAAGACGAGCCTATTGAAGCAAGAATTTTATCCAAAGCTATTGAAAATGCCCAAAAACGTGTTGAAAGCGATCATTTTGCTGTCAGACGTAATGTCTTAAAGTTTGATGATGTTATTAATAAGCAAAGAGAAGTAATATACGGCGAA
>JAUZPY010000039.1 GCA_030705805.1 Bacillota bacterium
CAATCGGGAAGTGTTGTTTCATCAATTATCTTTTTCTCGGTATATTCAGGAATATCCGCTCCGACCTCTCCAAGTATTACCACTGTGGAATTATACGGAGCAAGCCTTATGGGAATTCCGTCTGATTTTTCCTTCCTTACGGCCTTGTTTTCCAGTACGTCATATTCTATGTAGCTGCTGGTGTTAAATCCTTCCGGAGTAATTACGGTATCGCAAGAGTTATGCGCATCCTCATTGAAGAACATATATATTTCGCTGTTGCCGTTTATATATCTGTAGTAGCGCAAATTTTTATGCGGCACAGAAAGTTCAATATCATAAAATCCGCAGTTTCGCATGTACTTTGCAAGATGCTCGTATGGAACATTCACTATATTTTCGCCCTTAAAGAAATCGATGTTTTCGCCTTCGCAGCTTGCATTTACCATTTCTCCTGCAAATATCACTTTTATTCCGGCGTCTGAAAGTTCCTTCATCTTCCTAAGCGCCTTTATCGGCAAAATTTCACTTTCTCCCACCACAAGGCAGCGGTAGCTTTCCTGATTAAGCTTAAAGGCTCCCTTTGTTATTTCAGCTTTTTCAAGGTAATCTAAAGGGATTATATCGTAATCTATCTGATTATCGGCAAGTACCTTTGCCGGTTTTCCGCAATCGTCATAGCTGCCTCCTGCCCATACGGATTCGCAGTGATAGTAAACAGCGGCATGGCATTTATGTACTCCATCAGAAAGAAGCGTACTCATTCTGTTTGAGTATTCCATAAGAAGCCTAAACGCTTTAAACTGTGGATTATGTCCTCCTGCATAGAAATGCGGCGGACAGTCAAGGTCCGGATATTTGGGCGTGAATGCATGCGGAACAAAGTAATTTATTCCCCTCACAAGCATGTGATCCGAAAGCCATTTCATAAGCTTAAGGCCTTCCGCCCAGCCAAAGGCTCCGTACATTTCGCACATTGCCCTACCATGCTTTTCCGGCTGTATATGACAGTGTGAGGATGCCAGTTTTGCCAATGTATAATGGAAAAACTCGTTATCTGATGCATCATAACTGCAAGGAACTGCCAGTTTATGATCGGAAAATCCCGGAAGTATCTGATCAAGCACCACATCTATCCCTGCCATGTCCTGCCCGTCCAACGCCCGGAAAAAATGTGCTCCGGACATAAGATCATCATGCTTACCGTTATTTTCTATAATATGACCTATATATTCTACTCCATGAGCTCTTGACCAGTCCCCAAGCTTCCAGCAGAAATTCTTGCTGTAAAGCATTGATACCACATCCATGTATTTAACACGAAATGCAGGCGAAAGCCCCTCAACGTTGTAAAACAGGGATGGAATACAAAGTAATGCGTCTGCTCCCCACTCGTTTAAAAGGCCTTCCTCCACGTATTGGTTGTACGGCATAATGCCTCCGAATGCCGTATTCCCTTTTCCGGGAAGCTTTGCACCACGCATAATAAGAGGTTCATCAGTGAAAAAGCCCTTAAAGGTATTTCCGAAATACTTACCGCAATGCTCATACATAGGCTCATACACCGCCTGTATCAGCAAATCAACAGCTTCCGGATTCAATGTATCAATATGGCTGTCGGGCTGCGCCGCTCCCATATATACGGTAAAGACCTTCCATGCACCATCCGGAAGGTCAAACCATATCATTCCGTCAGCATAATTTTCCGTAAGGTCTATGTATTCATTATATAGATCTTCTTCCCCGGTTTTTCTTTTGTATGCAACAATCTTTAACACCTTATCACCTGGGCAAAGTCTGGTATTTATAAGCAATGCTCCGTTTTTTACCGGTCCCATTACGTCCGTATGTATTTCGGATATTTTCTTCTTGGCAAGGTGAGCATATTCTGGATCTTTTGCTTTTCCGTTTGCAAAACCGGTGGGGCAATGCTTGTCGTCTAATAGCCATGCTCCCATTTCGTGCTTTTCACACTCGGAGAATATAAGCTCCATATCACTCCACCAGTCGGCATTTCCGAATTCTTCATGCGTTCTGGATTCCATGCACAGCTGCCTAATTCCGGATTCGTATATTTTTTCTATCTCCTTTACGATAAGGCTGTCGTCTTCGTTATGCAGCCATAAAAATGGCAGCAAGTAATTATCCGGAGTATTGTTAAGTACACTTTTCAATTTTTCTTCAAAAGTTTTCATAAAAAACACCTCTAAGTATTTGCTGTTTATAAATTAAAATATTGCATTTTATAATACATAATCATTATATACTAAACTATTGTAAAAGGAAATGTTAATCTTTTCCTAAACTGATACTATTTTATCCTCCATTACGGAAATAAAGCCTTCTAAATGTTGACACTAATAAATTTCAGATATACTAAAAAAAAGGAGGAAATGCGTCCTAGTAATATAGGACCTATATTTCCTGCTCATTTTCACGATGAGTTAGAGTTTTTATATATATGTTCAGGGGAAATTTTATGTAATGTAAAAGACATACAGCTTATAGCCAACACCTGAGACATTATATATATAGGTAAAGATTACCTTAATTTTGTCAGAATATGCAAAGCGGAAAACAGTCTAAGCACGACAACCATGAGCATTTCTTCTATTACTATGGATTCCGGTTTTGCTTCATTTTGTTAGCTCCCAATTTAAATCCGGTCATAATTTTTGCTCTAAAAAAAAGTCATAAAGAAAAGTCTTTTACGCCTCTCTTAAGTGTGACTCCATATCTCTACACCAAATTTTCAATTCAGAATATCATATTAATAATATTCTTGTCAATGTCTATTTATATAAAATGTTTGTTTTAAAAGTTCTATGTGATTAATTGTCATATTTCAAATATTTTTACCCTAATTTTTTAAGAATTAAAATTTACCTCTTGACAACCTCCCGAAAGCATAGTATAATTTTCAAAAATAACATATGCATAGAATATTTTATTTTAATTTAAGTTTATAAAACAGGTTAAGCTTGTTTTTAGCCTATTCTGAGTATTGACAATATATTGTGTCAAAGGAGATTTATTATGAAGACTAATATGGCAGCTTTATACTTTTATTACTTCTTTTGGTTTTGTCCTAAAGAAGTGATTTGTGCTGCCAATATATAGAGACAAGTAAACATTTGTTTCAAAGATTGAAAGGCTGTGCAGAATCACTGCACAGCCTTTTATTAATTTTAAGGAGGAATTACAATGATAACAGTACTGAAAAATGACACAACCGTTGAACAGAGAGAAAGCCTCTGCAAGTGGTTTGAGGATATGGGACTATCCACATATGTTTCTGAGGGAGAGTATCACACTATAATTGGCCTGATTGGCGACACAAGCAAGATAGATATAGGACTTTTAGAAAGCTTGTCAATCATAGAATCGGTAAAGCGTATAAGTGAACCGTTTAAAAAAGCCAATCGTAAATTCCACGTTGAACCATCTGTAATTGATGTTTCCGGCGCAAAAATCGGCGGCGGTAACCTTATGATTATTGCAGGCCCATGCTCTGTAGAAACAGAAGAACAGATTTTAACCATAGCACAGAGTGTAAAAAATTCCGGAGCAACCGTACTGCGCGGCGGAGCATTTAAACCACGTACCTCCCCCTATGACTTTCAGGGACTGCATGCAGAAGGTATAGACTTGCTGCTCAAAGCAAAGCAGCAGACCGGTCTTCCGATAATTTCAGAAATCATGAACATTAATGATCTTGATTTATTTGAAGGTGTTGATATCGTTCAAGTCGGCGCACGCAATATGCAGAATTTTGATCTTTTGAAAGAGCTTGGTCATACTGGCAAAGTTGTTTTGCTTAAACGCGGTTTAGCTAACACCTTAAAAGAGCTTCTTATGAGCGCTGAATATATTATGGCAGGCGGCAATGAAAACATTATTCTTTGTGAACGCGGTATTCGCACCTTTGAGACCTATACTCGTAACACCCTTGACCTATCTGCTATTCCTGCGCTGCATGAACTGACTCACCTGCCTGTTGTGGTTGACCCAAGCCATGCTACAGGAGTTTCCCGGTTTGTAGAAGCAATGGCATTGGCGGGGGTAGCCGCAGGTGCTGACGGAATTATGATAGAGGTGCATAATGACCCGGAGCATGCACTATGCGACGGTGCTCAGTCTGTTACACCCGATCAATTCAGCCGTATTGCTTCCAAGATCAAAAAAGTACATGAGGAGGTAACGGTATGAACGTTGGCATTGTAGGACTCGGACTGATTGGCGGCTCCCTTGCCAAAGCATATAAAAGCAAAGAGAACATGACTGTCTACGGAGAGGATATTGACCAGTCGGTTCAGGATTTTGCAAAACTGTCCGGGGCAATAGACGAACCTCTTACAGAAGATGTTTTAAATAAGTGCGATTGTATTTTGATTGCTCTCCCCCCTGAAGCGGCAGCAGCGTGGCTTATAAAGAACGCACAATTTATAGATAGGCATACTATCGTAATAGATTGCTGCGGTACAAAACGTAAAATTTGCGAAATGGGTTTTCGCCTTGCTGAAAAATATGGGTTTGAGTTTGTCGGAGGACACCCAATGGCAGGAACACATCGCTGGGGATTTAAAAACAGCCGTGCTAATCTTTTTAAAAATGCATGTATGGTGGTTGTTCCAAAAACATTTGATGATATAAATCTTCTTGAACGTATAAAAAAGGTTCTTCTGCCGGCAGAATTTGGTTTTATATCGGTGACTACCGCCCAAAAGCATGACCATTTGATAGCCTTTACTTCCCAGCTTGCTCATGTAGTATCAAACGCCTATATAAAAAGCCCTACAGCTTTAGAACACAAGGGCTTCTCCTCAGGCTCATACATGGATTTAACCAGAGTTGCCTGGCTGAACCCTGATATGTGGACTGATCTTTTCTTAGAAAATAAAGATAATTTACTGTCCGAGATTGATACCATTGTCCATTCTCTTTTAGAATATCGGGAGGCAATTGCCTCTGAGGACGCCGATTCACTCAGGGCTTTGCTTGATGAAGGCAGGAAACGTAAGCAGGAGGTTGACGGAAAATGAAAACAGTAGTTGTAAATACAACCTCTAAGACCTATAAAATTCATATTGGGCACGGACTTTTGGAAAGTGCCGGGGATTTATCAAAAGAGGTAATTAAGGCATCAAAAGCTGCCATAGTAACTGACAGCACAGTTAATTTACTTTATGCAGATAAACTTGATGCCTCGCTAAAAGAATCCGGCTTTAAGACGGTAAAATTTTGCTTTCCGGCCGGGGAAAAATCAAAGAATGCCTCAACGCTTATCGAGCTTCTCAATTTTCTTGCTGAAAGTCATTTTTCCAGAGAAGATGCTGTGTTTGCCCTTGGCGGAGGCGTAGTAGGCGATCTTGCCGGGTTAGCCGCTTCAATGTATATGCGTGGCATCAGATTCGTTCAAGTACCCACCACGATGCTTGCAGCAGTTGATTCTTCTGTGGGTGGAAAAACAGCAATTGATCTTGAAGCCGGGAAAAACCTTGCCGGGGCATTCTATCAGCCGGACCTGGTTTTATGCGACACAAATACCTTGTCAACGCTTCCTGAAACGGAATTTGCCAACGGATGTGCTGAAGTGATAAAATATGCCATAATACGTGACTCTTCACTTCTTACGGCAATTAAGCCTCCTTTGGAGAATAGGATTGATGATATAATTTATCGCTGTGTTAAAATCAAAAGTGATATTGTCGGTATAGACGAGCGTGATACGGGAGAGCGCCAGATTCTCAATTTTGGCCACACTTTCGCCCATGCCATAGAAAAATGCAGTGCCTATACTGTTCCCCATGGAAGTGCCGTAGCAACGGGTATGGCTATAATTACACGAGCCTCTGTAAAAAAGAAGCTGTGTGACGAAAACTGCCTGACTAAAGTTTTAGATGCACTTAGTTGGTATGATCTTCCCCCCTCTACCTTATATGGAGAAAGTGAACTTTTTGAAACTGTTTTGTCAGATAAAAAGCGTTCAGCCGATAAAATAACCCTTATTATACCGCAAACAATCGGGCACTGCGAAAGAATCAGCGTATCATTTGTTGAAGCCGGAGATTTTTTAAGGCTGGGTTTGGAGGATTAACTAACATGAAAGTAACCATCAAACCTGCCTTTTTGGAAGGCACAATTCAATCAATCGTTTCCAAATCCCATATGCATCGCCTTCTTATATGTGCAGCTCTCAGCAAATCAGGCACTCATATTCCCTGTTATGCTTCGTCAAAGGATATTTTAGCTACAGCAGGTTGTCTGAATGCCCTAGGCGCAAAAATTCAAACCTCTTGTGATGGATTTTATGTATCTCCTATTACCGAAAGCGAAACAGGCAAGGCAATATTAGACTGTGGTGAAAGCGGCTCTACCTACCGTTTTTTAGTCCCTATAATTTGTGCTTTGAATCGTCCCAGCCAGTTTAAACTGTCAGGTCAGCTGCCGAAACGTCCGATGGATGAGTTGTGGAGGGTATTGGAAGATCACAGAGTGAGAATATGTGGAAAAGGCTCTGAATGTGTTAGTATAACAGGACACCTTACACCCGGCAGATATGAGATACCGGGGGACATTTCTTCTCAGTTTATCAGCGGTCTTCTGTTTGCTCTTCCGCTTCTTTCGCAGCAAAGCGAAATCGTAATTTCCGGTACCGCCAAATCTCTCGGTTATATCCGCATGACGCTGGATGTCCTTAAAACTTTTTCAGTGAATATAATTCCAACTAAATCAGGATTTGTGATACCCGGCGCGCAGCAGTTCGTCACTCCCGAAGATATTTCGCCGGAGGGAGACTGGTCTAATGCGGCGTTTTGGCTTTGTGCTTCTGCCGCAGGAGGAAAAAGTATAACAGTTGCAGGATTAAACATGGATACATCTCAAGGCGACAGTGCTATAATAGATATTTTAAAGCGTTTTGGCGCAGATGTAAAAATCAGCGGAAATTCAGTAACAGTTAATCCAGGTACCATGCATGGAATTAATATAAATGCCGGTGATATACCTGACCTTGTACCTGCTATTGCAGTTGCCGCAGCTGCCGCAGAGGGTACTACAGTAATTGAGAATGTAAATCGGCTGCGGTTTAAAGAAAGTAACCGGCTGCATGCCATATGTGAAACTTTAAACAGACTTGGCGGAGAATCAGAATTTACAGACGATACCATAGTTATTCACGGTCATGGAAACCTTTCCGGAGGTATAGCAGATTCATTCGGAGATCACCGTATAGCTATGATGGGATCTGTGGCATCTGTTATCTGCAAAAATGACGTGATAATAAACGGTGCCCAGGCTGTAGAAAAATCGTATCCTGCGTTTTTTGATGACTTTATTTCACTTGGCGGAATGCTTAAGAAGGAGGATGAAAACAAATGAGCTCTTGTTGGGGAAACAATATAAAAATATCTGTATTCGGGCAGTCTCATTCGCCGGCAATCGGTGTTGTAATTGACGGTCTACCGGCCGGCTTTCACATTGATATGGAGAACTTAGATGCCTTTATGCAAAGACGGGCACCGGGGCAAAGCGGGCTTACTACACCGCGCAAAGAGGCTGACACAGTAGAATTTATATCCGGCATTATTAATGGTAAAACCTGCGGTGCGCCCTTGTGTGCTATGATTAAAAACACAAACGTACGACCCGGTGACTATTCTGAAATTTCTGATACCCCAAGGCCCGGACACGCTGACTTTACAGCACAGGCCAAATTCCATGGCTTTCAGGACCTCTCAGGAGGGGGACATTTTTCCGGACGCCTTACCGCCCCTTTATGTGTTGCCGGCGGCATATGTCTTCAGATATTAGATTTTAAAGGCATTCATATTGGTGCACATATAGAGCGCATTGCGGATGTATCAGATCAAAGATTTGACCCTGCTTTTGTATCGGCTATAGACCTTCAAAAATTAAGCTATGAACCGCTCACCGTTATTGACCCGGCCATAGGCGAAGCTATGGCGGAGCGGATTAAAAAGGCCGGTGAGGACGGAGATTCTGTCGGTGGTGTGATTGAATGTGCTGTTATCGGTCTGCCTGAGGGAATAGGCGATCCAATGTTTGACGGTATGGAAAACCGGATTGCATCTGCTGCTTTTGCTATCCCGGGGATTAAGGGAATTGAATTCGGTAACGGCTTTGACTGTGCATCTATGCGCGGCAGCGAGAACAATGATTCGTTTATTACAGACGGTGACAAGATTATTACAAAGACTAACAATCATGGCGGGATTCTTGGCGGAATCACATCAGGTATGCCGCTTATTTTCCGGGTGGCGGTAAAGCCTACCCCCTCCATTTCGATTACTCAAAAAACAGTTAGCTTTTCTGATAATAAAGAAACCGATTTAAACATACATGGCAGGCATGACCCCTGTATAGTTCCCCGGGCTGTGCCATGCGTAGAAGCTATAGCCGCGTTGACCGTTTATGACGCATGGCTGTCTTCGAAAAACAGCTGTATTTAATAAGGAGGAATAACAAATGGAACTTAAAGATATGCGAAGTTCAATCGATAAAATAGATGGAGAGATAGCAAAGCTCGTATCAGAACGCATGGAAGTTGTGGCGCAAGTTGCTAAATTTAAAGCTGAACATAATCTTCCGATTTTTGATCCGGAACGCGAACGCCAGAAGCTATCTGATATTGCGAGTCAAGTCGGAGCAGATTTTGCCTCAAAGACCGATGCGATTTTCTCATTAATTTTTGACCTGAGCCGTTCCTGTCAGCATCAAATAACATCAGGAGAATCTCCTGTCAAGGAGGAAATAAGACAAGCGCTTTTAAACACAGAAAAGCAGTTGCCTTCAAGGCCTCTTGTTGCCTGTCAGGGTGTTGAGGGTGCTTATTCTCAATTGGCCTGTGATCGTATTTTCCCTGCGTGCAGTATCATGTACTTCAATTCTTTTGAAAACGTTTTTTCTGCTGTTGAACAAGGCCTGTGCCGTTATGGTATTTTGCCTTTGGAAAACAGTATCGCCGGTTCGGTCAACAGAATATATGATTTAATGATGAAGCACGATTTTCACATAGTGCGCAGTACCCGTATAAAAGTAGATCATTGTTTGTTGGCTAATAAAGGCGCAAAGCTTGAAAATATAAAAGAAATTTATTCCCATGAGCAAGCACTGGAACAGTGTACTGATTTTTTGAAAACATTAAAGAATGTCAAGATTAAATCCTTTGAAAACACTGCAGCAGCTTCAAAAATGGTACTAAAATCTGGCAGAAGCGATGTTGCAGCTTTGTCCTCCAGAAATTGTGCGACAATATACGGCCTGGATTGTCTTCTTGATTCCGTTCAGAATCAAGGAAGCAATTTTACCCGTTTTATCTGTATATCCAAAAATCTCGAGATATATCCGGGAGCAAACAGAACAAGCCTTATGCTGGTGACTCCAAACCGCTGCGGATCACTGTACCGGGTACTATCACGCTTCAATGCTCTCAGGATTAACCTGCTCAAGCTTGAAAGCCGGCCTCTACCTAACAATGATTTTGAATTCATGTTCTACTTTGATTTGGATACTTCTGTGTATTCAGAAGAATTTTTACGTATGTTTGACGACTTGGAAGACGCCGCCACAAGCATTAAATATTTAGGTAGCTATACCGAGGTGGTCTGATATGCTGCGGTTTGGACTTATTGGACGTAAAATCAGCCACAGTTTTTCTCCTGAAATTCATAGCCTGATCGGAGACTATGAATATAAACTGTATCCGCTGGAACCCGAGGAGCTGCCCGGCTTTGTGGAAAATACAGATTTGGACGGATTCAATGTAACGATACCCTATAAAAGAGACGTCATTCCTCTGTGCAGGACTCTTTCCCCCCGTGCAGCTTCTATAGGCAGCGTAAATACAATGATTAGGCTAGAAGGCGGAGGCTTTTATGGAGATAACACAGATTATTACGGCTTTTCTTCCTTACTTGGAACGGATGCAGAATCGTTCAGGGGTAAAAAAGCATTGGTGCTTGGAAGCGGAGGTGCTTCGCAAACTGTATGCAGCGTGCTGTCCGATTTAAACATTCCATACGTTGTCATATCCAGAAGCGGAAAAAACAATTATGATAATCTGTCCCTCCACTTGGATGCGGCTTTAATTGTGAACACAACTCCGGTCGGTATGTATCCGAACAACGGAGAAGCGCCTGTTGACCTGCGGAAATTTCCATCCTGCCGGCTGGTTCTTGATTTAATCTATAATCCTTTTTATACATCTCTTCTTCTCCAGGCTAAAGACCTGGGAATTCCGGGAAGAAACGGGATGTTAATGTTATCTGCACAGGGGGTAAAATCAGGCGAACTGTTTCTTGGCCATAAACTGCCTGAAGAGCTTCCTTCGGAAATTGCCGATTCCATATCCCGCCGAATGAAAAATATTGTAATTATCGGCATGCCGGGCTGCGGAAAAACCACTGTGGCAGCACATCTTGCTAATCTGACCGGGCGTCAAATGGCAGATACAGACAGTATGATATGTGAAAAGACAGGAATGACTATTCCCGAAATATTCAGCGAACATGGCGAAGCCTATTTTCGTAAGATAGAAACAGAAGTACTTAGGGATGTCTCAAAAAAGAGCGGACTGATTATTTCTACCGGCGGGGGTGTTGTTACCGTACCGGAAAACCGTGATTTTATCAGGCAAAACAGTATTTGCTTGTTTTTAGACCGCGATTCAAGCAGCTTGCCGATAGAGGGAAGGCCGTTATCGAAATCAATAGGGATCGAAAATCTTTTAAGAATACGTATGCCCCTGTATAAAGCTTGGAGTGACAAAACCTTTTTAAGCGAAGATTGCCTTAAGACAGCAAAAAATATTAAAAAGGAACTGAGGCTTTGAAACTGCCAGTAATCAATGGGCCGAATTTGAATATGTTAGGAGCCTGCGAGCCTAATAATATGGCAGCAAATTTATGAATATAGCAAAAGAAGGTGCGAATAATTCGCACCTTCTTTTATTATTCCTAACCTCTAATTTCCGGCAATCCTGCTGATTTTTTTAAAGTAAAATCAAAAAGCATCTGCATAAAGCTTTAATTACAGGTTTTTTTAAGGAAATTTAAACTCCTAACTTCTAAATCTGTATCCTGCTCCCCATACCGTTTCAATATATTGTTTGCCGGAATACTCAACTGTTTTTTCTCTAATTCTTGCAACGTGGACAGTTACCGTTGTTGCATCGGATAAGGCATCGTACCCCCAAACCCTTTCAAACAAAGTTTCTTTGTTGAAAACTATGTTAGGATTTTCTATTAAAAAAAGAAGCAGCTCAAATTCCTTTTGAGTGAGAAAGACCTCATTATCATTTACAAATATCCTACGATCCTGCACATCAACCGTTAACTCTCCTGCTGAAATCAATTTCTTTTTCGTGTTATTGAATTTTTCATATATCTTAATATGGCTGTTAACACGTGCTACCAATTCACCCATGCCGAAGGGTTTTGTTATGTAATCATCTGCGCCTAAATTTAAGCCTTTAACCTTATATGTTTCTTCCGTTTTAGCAGAAGTTATAAGTACAGGGATTTGTTTTGTACCGGATATTTCCTTTAATATATCAAATCCGTCCTTTTCAGGGAGCATTAAATCCAAAATAACGAGGTCGGGGTTTTGGCTTTTTATATATTGAAGACCAGCATTGCCGTCAAAAGCACAAACTACCTCATAGCCGCTCATTTCCAGGTAGTCTTTCTGCAGTTCTGCTATGCTCTTGTCATCTTCAATGATCAATATTTTTTTCATTGCCAACCTCCCTTTTTAATGAAATAATAATTGATGTACCTTCGCCTATTTTGCTTACTGCCCAAATGCGCCCGCCTAAACCTTCAACTATTTGCTTGGCTATAGCAAGTCCCAATCCGCTTGATCCGTCAATCGCCCTTGCCGGATCCGCTCTGTAAAACCTTTCAAAGATGTGAGGTAAATCCTCTTCCGTTATTCCTTTTCCGTTATCCTCAAATTCCAGGATAACAGAAGAATGTGTTTTCCTTAAGGTTATAATAAGCTGTCCGGTACCTTCTTCAATGTTTTTCTTCGCATTATCTAAAATATTCTGCACTACCCGTTTAAACTTTTCAATATCAATATTTACAAGTACACTAAAGGGCAGTTCATTAGCTAAAGCTATTTTTTTGTTCTCCCTTTCAAATTCTTCTATGTTGTCCGAAACGCAATCTTCCATATACCTTAAAATATCAATTTGGTTTATTTCAAAAGGCATTTGATTTAAGTCAAGCTTAGAATTCAACAATAAGTCCTCAATCATCACATTAATAAGATTGGTTTTATTAAGTGCTTTTTTTAAGTATTCTGATTTTTTCTTTTCTGTATCGGCTACACCGTCCAAAACGCCTTCTATATAGCCTCTTATTGATGTTACGGGAGTTCTTAAATCATGTGATATGCTTGAAATAAGGAATTTTCTGTTTTCATCAACCTTGTGCTGATAATAGATTGAATCCAAAATCTTAATTCGGAATTGTTCCACAGCGCTTGAGAGCTCACCGACTTCCCCATAGCCCTCATATGTAATGCCATGGCTTAAATCTCCATTTCGCAAATCATCAGTTTGTTTTTTTAGCTTCACAATCGGATCTATTATGTTTTTGGAATAATGGCGCTGGGCAATAAGACTTGCAATTAAAAAAGTAATTAAAAACACTATTATGATATAAATAACTAAAGATAAATAGTAATCTCCAATATTTATTATGGGTGAAAGCTTGATGATGTCATATACTTCATTGTTTTCAGCTTTAAAGGTGTCTTTTTCCATGCTGTATTTTACGTCTTTATATTCGAACTTGTAATTGTTCATGCTGATATTCATAAGCATTTCTTTTGTATTCACAAAGCTGAAATTTTTGCTTTGATATATTACATTATCATCCTTTAAAACCACAATAGCTGTTTCGGGCAATCCGGCTCTTACCGGAATACTGTTTATTATATTATAAAAATAAACATAAAGACAGCCTGCACAAACAGTTACTGCAATTGTGCTTAGAAGCACTATTAAGCTTTGCACCCAAAATCTCGTTTTTAAATTCATAGCATTATCCTTATAATTCTTTTTTATCAAACAAGTAATTGCTTATTCCGAAAAGCATTATACCATAACCACATAATATAACAAAGACTCTGAATATTTTATGGAAGTTTATATAGCTTCCCAAAAACAGTTTATACCAATCAAACGCCGATGTAAATAAAAAGCTTTTATAAGCTGAAAAAACTATTCCCAGCCCATTTAATAAAAGAAATACAAGTATGGATATCATAAATGCGCTGACTGTTCCTTTTGTAATGTTGCATATTAAAATAATCATAAGTGCAAATACAAAGATGGGGAAAAACTCAAAAATGTATGAAAGTATTATTTTAAACAAATCAGTTGGTATTCCGTTTATAAAAAGTGAAACAATAAGCGTTATTAACATAACAAATAAAAGGTTGGCTGCAATAAATGTGGCTGCAGCAAGGACCTTCGCAGTAAAGACTTTAAATCTTGAAGCCGGACCCGTCAGCGTTATCTTAATGGTTTGTTCTACAAATTCGCTGCTGAACATATCGATACAAACAAAGGCTGTAAAAAGAGGGATGAGTGTATAACTGAATACCGAAAGGGCCAAGGTTGGGAATTCCGAGTATCCCGTTATTCTGATTCCTGCAAAACGGTTAATAGCGTAAACAACAATACCTGTTAATATTACAGCCAAAACAGAAAGTATTATTGTAACGGTTATTTTTTTCTTTTTTGAAATTTTATATAGTTCGTTTATGTATGCCGCTCTAAAATCAGACATTTGAGTCCACCTCGCTAAGATAATAATTTTCAAGTGACGAATAATTTTTAAGTATATTATCCGTGCTGTCAATGTTTAATAGCTTCCCTTCATATAAAATACCGATTTTATTACAGGTTAGCTCAACGTCATGAATCAAATGGCTTGATATGAAAAAAGTAGTGCCAGTTTCCCTTGACAGCTTCAGTATAAGATTTCTTATCTCCACCATTCCTTCAACGTCAAGCCCGTTTAAAGGCTCGTCCAAAATGAGAATTTGAGGATCGGATAGAATCGCCATGGATAATCCAAGCCTTTGCCTCATGCCCAGAGAATAGTTTTTGGTTTTTTCATTCTTGAATTTAAGCATACCTGTAATTTCAAGGCATTCATCAATTCTTGAATCACTGACATCAAAGTATCTTGCACGCAGCTTCATATTTTCAAAACCGGAAAGATATTGGTGCAGCATAACACTTTCTATTATACAGCCTACATTTTTCATTGCCTTTTCATAACTTTCTGTAATGCTGTATCCGTTTATTTTTACGTCGCCTTTATCGGGTTTCATTAGGCCTGTCATTATTTTCATAGCGGTAGTTTTACCTGCCCCATTAGGTCCTAAAAAGCCAAATATTTCGCCACTGTTAACTTCAAGATTAATATCGTGTATCCCACGATTGTTTTTATATGTTTTTGAAAGATTTTCGATCATTATTGCTTTATCCAATGTTAGACCTCCTAAAGGCGTGGAAACCTAAGGTTCCCACGCCACTATTTATTTAAAGCCTGCTCAATTTAAAGTCAATGGCTCAATTTGTAAATTACAGTGTAGTAATGCAAGCAGTGCAGATGCAGACCCATTTCTGCTTTTATTCAAATACTCTTATAAAGGTTTCATCAAAATTTTTGCTGGAGTCTTTTGTCCTGTATCCGCCGTCATCATTCATTTCAATATCCAAGCTTACCATAAGGTTTTGTTTGCCTGACTCCTCTATTATGCCTGTTTTTTCTTCTCCGTTTTCAGTATAAGTAAAGGAATTAAAATAGTCTCCCTTTGTAACTTTTGTTGAAAATTCAAACTCTCTTTTTGTATTAGGCTGATATCCGTTATTATATACTTCATAATATTTTCCGGCCATAACACCATTTTCAACTGAAGTAATTTCAAAGATTCTTTCTCCGCACTTAACAAAAGAATTGTCTTCCTGCTTTACAATATCATTTTTATACTTTCCGACATATTTTTCGCTAAGCTCAAATCCGCTTGTGCTGTATTCAACATCTTCGCCTTCTAAATCAGGCTTGGCAACAGTAGTATTGTTTATATCAGTTATGCTAACTGAAAATTCAACAGAATAAGTATGTGCTGCTCCATTTTCGTCTGTTCCCGATGCGCTTGCACTTCCTATAACGCTTTCTATTATTCCGTCTTTGCCTTCAATAGCTTTGCCTGATGCTCCTAAAACATAGATGTTAGTTTCAGGATATGGGATTCCCATGTCTTCACTTCTGTTTTTATCAAGTATTCCGTACTTTAATGCATATGAAGAAATGGCATTTACAAGAGGAGGAATCTGAGCGTCTGACAAGTTACCTGTATACATTTTTTTGCCGTCTGTCTCCTCTACCTGAACGGTGTCCTGAAGGCTTCCTACAAATGCATCGATAATTTTTTCTACATCATCTGCGCCTTTTACATTAAAGGGATTTTCTATTACACTGTCCTTGCCTGTATTTGTTTTTTTGTAAATATAATAAACCCCTGTATTACCGTCTCGGCTTATGCTTTCTTCCTTATCGGAATAAGTGTACCCATCTTCGGTTTTGCCATTATCGACAGTTTTAAAGCTTTCCTCGGTTGCCTGATTTTTTACATCACATTTTGTTTGGCCTGTGCTCTCAACAATAGCCTTGTCATCAACTTTAACCGTTGCTGCAATGTCTATTGTGAAATTGTCTGTTTCATTAGTAAGTTTTGCCGCCGTTGTTTTTGCCGCATTCTTTAAATTGTAATATCCCGATCCTATCAGGACATCAGCAAACGCTGACGTCGTCAGAAGCGCAACACCGACGACGCAAGCACAAAGAGCGGTCATTTTTTTGCTTAATTTCATATTGTTACCTCCATAGTACCATAAATTAATAAACGTTTATCAAGGGTACAGCTATATAATACACAGTTAGTCTTGAATATCTATAAACTAATTATTAAATATTTCTTAAATAATTCCTGCTTAGAGTTTAGAATATAATCGTCATAAATCACTTATAGCAGAAAGTCTTTTTAATATCATAGCTTAGACAGTAAAGTTATTATATCATAAATTATCCGTCAGTAGAAATAACTTTCCGCGTCGCTTCGCTATCGGCAAAGTTATTGTATCATAAATTACTTCGTAATTTACTTTTTAATAGAGGAAATAACTTTCCGCGTCGCTTCGCTATCGGCAAAGTTATTGTATCATGCAGATAATTCTTTTAAAAGTAAAACTAATGCAAGATCCACTTTTAATAAAATAGGAATCATAAGACCGTTTTATTCATATTTTAAAAATAGCTATTTTGCTAAATCAAAGCTAAATTATTAATTTTTTTTGAGGTGTGATATGAAAAAAGCTTTCATTATTATATTTAAGATAATTATGATTCTAATTGTACTGTACATAATTTTATTTTTAATTGGCAGGTATGGCTGGAAATTATTCGGATTCAAAATGTGTGATTCAAGCTGTTATGTAAATAATGTCTATGTCACGGACTTGAGCGTAACAATAACGGGAGGTACTTTAAATAGTTCTTTAGCATATGCCGGATATACTTATAAAGTTAAAGACGGAGTTTTATATGCAGGCGTAAAGCAAAACCTTTTCTTGGGTTTTGATAGAACCGGTGATTTTAATTTTACAATAAATGTTGACACGGCAGGCATAAACAGTATTCGTTTTGTTAACGGAAAAAACATAGACATTTCAGATGAGGTTTGGAATTTAGGCCGGGATATGAAATACATGGAAAAAATATCATCTATAAAATTATATAAAAGCATACAAACATCTGATAATACAGATTATAAAAGTGCCATTCTAAATAAAGAATTTGAGTATGCCGATGAAAATCTGCTTATCAGAATGAGGTATCCTGTGTTTAATATAAAATTACATCAAACTAAAGGCGGCGGATATTTAGGAGTTGCAAGCCTTGAAAATGGCAAAAAATTATATTTGGATATAGACAGACATTTCGATTATTATAAAATTATTAATAAGAGCGGATTTTACGATTATTGATATGATACCCGCTCTTTTAGAAGAAAGGCAGCATTTTTATTTAAAATGCTGCCTTCTATTTTTATGGCACTAACAAAAAAAACTTGAATATAAAGTGTAGCTGTGATAAAATAATAGTTGTGTATTTGTTTAGTTTTATTATAAATGAGGGAATAGTAATGGCTAATTATAGAATCTGCGATCTTATAATTGAAATAAAACCAAAATATAAATATACGCAGCGTCTTTGTGCAGATTATGAGTCAGACCCCTCCCTTATTCCGGATATAAAAGTAGAGGTGCCCACCGAAGAAATTGAGGCAGCCGCAGCTCTTGATCCGAGTTTCAGCAAAGGATACCATGAAAGCCTTTGTATATACCGTGCTATTTGCCGTGCTATGCTGGGCTTTAACGGGTTCTTGTTTCACTCTTCTGTTGTAGCATTAGATGGCGAAGGCTATGTTTTTACAGCTAAAAGCGGGACCGGTAAATCCACCCATTCTAAGCTGTGGCTAAAAGTATTTAAAAGCCGTTCTTCAATAATAAACGGGGATAAACCAATAATTCGTTTAATAGATGGAGTTTTTTATGCCTATGGTACTCCATGGTGCGGAAAAGAAGGTTATAATTGCAATACCAGAGTGCCTATAAAAGCAGTATGCTTCTTAGCTCAGTCAGGTGATAATTGTATAAGATCAATGAAAACTAACGAGGTGCTAAGAAAAATTTTCTGTCAGACTATTTATCCCGATACAACCGAAGCTATAGATAAAAGCATAACTCTTTTAGATAAATTTATTCGTGAAATACCTTTCTATGAAATGAACTGTACCATATCAGAGGATGCTGTATATATGGCATACAATGCAATGGGCGGATCAAACCATGAAAATTAGAAAAGACTACGTATAAAAGGATGCCAATTTAGAAAAATCGTTATCTCTATCGGAAATATAAATAACATAAAATCATTTCCTTAAGCGATAATGCTGCATTCCTTTTTGAATCTCTTTTTGACGAATGTTCAATTCATGGATCTGGCAGAATTGCTTCTGGGCGATTACATGCTGGCGAAGCGACTGCAAAAAAGGATGTCCCCCTTTTTATAAATCAACTTACGGAGGCTGGTTTACTTGGCTAAGCGAATACTTATGGAGGATTTGGAGCCTGTCATAAGG
>JAUZPY010000004.1 GCA_030705805.1 Bacillota bacterium
AGGAATGATTTGGGCTCCGCTAATTAAGCTTTTGTCCTCTGTGCTATGTAAAGAACACAGAGGTTTAGCGCTTTTTTACATATCAACAACATTTTATGCCGGGGGTCTTTGTACTAAAGGAATTGCAATATATAATTTTAGTCAGGGCAGCTTTCGGCCTATTTTTAAAACCTCTGCTTTGATACTTTTTGTAGTCTTTGTCATTTGGGTAATAGTCAGCATTGTTTCAACAAAAAAACTGGTTTATGATGAAGAACAAGTGCAGGCAGAGTCCCAAAAAGGTGGTAAATTTAAAAATAAGGATTTTAGAAAAGCAGTTATTTCAAGCGGATTGCTATTAATGGTTGTACCTTCTCTTGTAAAATCGATGGGAGATGTAGGACTTAAAAGCTGGGGCGCAACAATGATAAAAAGTACTTACAGTTTGACGGAATCCTTTGCTACGCTGCTGTCTTTAATTGTTGTATTAGCAGGATTTTCAGTTCCTTTTGTTACTCGGCTAATTTATAAACTCACCAAGAGTGACGAGGTAAAGACTTCTTTATATGCATTTTTATTATGTGTACTTCCGATTATAGTTTTAATGGAAGTTGGAATAGTAAACAAATATATAGAATTGGTTATGCTTATTATTGTTACGGTATTAATGAATATCATAACACAGACGCTTGTTATTATGGGTGCAGCAAGATTTGAAAAGTGGGGAGGTGCTGCCACAGCTACAGGTATACTTAATGCGGCTGCTTCAGTAGGAGTATTTTTAGCAAATTATGGCTTTGGACTTATTGCAGAATTTTTCGGGTGGAAGTATATATTTGTAGTTTTAATGGCTTTGGTACTTATTTCTTCTGTGTGCCTTTTAATAGCTGTTCCCAAGTGGAAAAGGTTCAAGGCAGAAATTTAGGAGGAGCATATGAAGAACTTAAAAGATATACACTTTGGAAAAAGAAAGCAGAAAACCATAATATCTGTGAATGTACTTCTATTTCCTTATCCGTATAAAACGGAATAACTTTTAGGAGGGGTAATATGAATCTACTTGGAATTGATGTGGGAACTACATCATTAAAAGCAGCTGCTTTTAATGATAAAGGAGAGATACTTTTCTCGGCTACCATTGATTATACACTGATTACTAAAGGTGATATTGCAGAATTTGATGCAAAAGAGTACTGGGAAATATGCAAAAAAGGCATAAAAGAAGCATCAAATAATATTACAATTGATGCTTTAGCTATAGATACCCAATGCGAAACACTTATTTTGACTGACGGCGAAGGCACTCCGGTATATAATGCGATTGTTTGGCTTGATAACCGTGCCACAAAAGAAGCCGAAGAAATTAAGTCGTTCTTCCAAAATAAGAAAGTCTATGAAATAACCGGTCAGCCTGAGGTTACGGCAACTTGGCCGGCTTGTAAAATCCTTTGGATAAAAAAGAATTTACCTGAAGTTTTTAGCAGAGTAAAGAAGATATTTTTACTTGAAGATTGGCTTTTATATAAGCTGACAGGCGAATTTGTAACTGAAAAAACACTTCAGTCCTCAAGCCTTTATTTTGATATAAATAAAGCTGACTGGTGGGATGAAATGCTTGATTACATCGGCATAACAAGGAATATGCTTCCACAGCTTAAAAACAGCGCAGAGGTTATCGGAAAATCCGGAGGAATAACTGTAGTAACGGGTGCTATTGATCAGATTGCCGGGGCAATTGGTGCAGGTGTTGTCAAAAAAGGCATAGTAAGCGAAATGACAGGTACAACTATGGTTATCTTTGTACCTTGCGATAAAGTTCCTTCCTATAATCCGAAAAGTATAGTGCCTTGCCATTACAATTATGACGGCAAATATACTCTTTTATCATGGACTCCCACCGCAGGGATGGCTCTAAAATGGTTTAAGAACAACTTCTGCGAAAACTTTTCCTTTAAAGAGTTGGATATGCTGGCAAAAGAAGTTAGCCCCGGAAGTTGCGGGCTTGTTTTTCTGCCTTACCTTTGCGGCTCTACAATGCCTAAATATAACCCTGATTCAAGAGGAGTGTTTGCCGGTCTTACTTTAGAACACGGAAGACCACACTTTATAAGAGCAATTCTCGAATCGGTCGCTTGTATGCTGAAGGAAAACTTAGATTACCTTGGAATAGATGCAAAAGAAATACGTACCATGGGCGGTGGTGCCGACAGTCCTTTATGGTGTCAGATTAAGGCAGATATAACCGGAAAAAGGCTGGTTACACTTAAAAATAAGGAGACAGCTTGCCTTGGTTCTGCTATACTTGCAGGAGTTGGCATAAAAGCCTTTAATTCTGTAGAGGAAGCCTGCGACAGCTTGATATCTACAGATAAGATATATTCCCCTGACGGCAGTGATTATAATTTTATTTATACAAAGTACTGTGATATTGATAATCTTATTTGCAAGGAGGATTAAGTATGGTAAAGGCTGCTTTTATTCATAAAGTCCTTTGAAATATTATATCCATTTTTTGAGTGTGGACAAATTGTCAAAATATGTTATAATAAAGAAAACACCTTTGTTATAAGAAAGGACTGATAAAAAGTGTCTTCGTATGCAGTATCAATAAGAAGACAGCTTCATATGTATCCGGAGATAGGCTATGATTTGCCAAGGACTCTTACCTTAGTTCGTCAAGAGCTTGATGCAATGGGAATCAGTTATACAGAGCAATACGGGAAAAGCAGTATTGTAGCTGTTTTAAATGAAGAAAAAAGCCGATTTACCATAGGAATAAGAGCTGATATGGATGCATTGCCGATTACCGAAAAGAATGATGTTGAATATAAGTCAAAGATTAAAGGTCAGATGCATGCCTGCGGACATGATGTGCACACTGCAATTTTACTCGGCACTATCAAAGCATTGAATAGTATAAAGGACAGCATAGACTGTAGGGTAAAATTTATATTTCAGCCTGCCGAAGAGTATGAAATTCCCGGCGCAATGCTTATGGCAAACGACGGGGTAATGGATGATGTTGATGTCATTGTTGCCTGCCATGTAGATGCAATCTTCGATGTCGGCACCGTAGCGGTGGATGCAGGAATGCAAACTGCTAACAGCATGGGCTTTTCTGTTGAAATGTTCGGAAAAAGCTCTCATGCTGCCTTTCAATATAGGGGTGTTGATGCGATAGCAATGTGCGTAAAAGCCTATACCGCAATCGAATTGATGGTGGCAAAAGAGCTGCCTCCGAAAGAAGTCTGCGTTTTAAATATAGGGTCTTTTAACGGAGGAAAAACAAATAATGTCGTTGCAGACTACTGCAGAATGTACGGCACATTAAGAACGTTTAATATGGAGATAAATAGTTATATATTTAAAAGAATTACTGGTATATCACAAGCTGTAGCAAAGGAATCGGGAGGAAATTGCAAGGTATCAAAGGTTAAGTTTTTGCCATCTCTTATAAATGATGAAAAGGTTTCACAAAAAGTGCGCCTTGCAGCTGAAAAGGTAGTGGGAAAGGATAAAATTTTTTCAAAGCCTTGCTCAACCGGAGGAGAAGATTTTTCATACTTTGCACAGTTAAAGCCCGGGATTATTTTCAGGCTTGGTATTAAGAATAAAGATAAGGGAATAATAAGTGCCGTCCATATGGATACCTTTGATGTTGATGAAAGTTGTATAGATATAGGGATAAATATATTTAAACAATTTGTAATTGATAACTGCAAAGGAATATAGTAAGGCGGTGGAAGCTTGAAAAAGTCAACAAAAGAATTTTTACTTATGACTATGGGATCAGTAATGGTGGCAATAGGTATTTATTTTTTTAAACTTCCTAATAATTTTTGTACCGGAGGGGTAAGCGGTATATCTGTACTTTTAGGAGCTTTTTTTAAAAGTATATCGGCAGGGACCTTTATATTGCTGATAAATACAGCAATGCTTCTTATCGGCTTTGTTTTTGTTGGTAAAAGCTTTGGCTTAAAAACAGTATATTGCACTCTTTTAATGTCTTTTCTTACTTATTTACTTAAATATATATGCCCTTTAGACAGGCCCCTTACAAATGAACCGTTGCTTGAACTTGCCTTTGCAATTTTTCTTCCCGGCATAGGAAGTGCTATTTTATTTAATATGGGTGCCAGCACGGGCGGAACAGATATTGTTGCTATGATTATTAAAAAATACACCTCTGCAAATATATCTAAATCACTTTTTTTTGCTGACTCGATTATTGTAATGCTTACTGTCGTCGTGTTTGGGGTTGAAACCTGGCTCTTAAGTGTAGTAGGTTTTCTTGCAAAGGTTTTAGTAGTAAATAATGTAATAGAAAGTATAAACACATCAAAGTTCTTTACAATTATTACAGACCGGGATGAAGAAATATTAAGGTACATTACAGAAGAACTTCATAAGGATGCTACCTTAAGTAAAGACTATGAAGGTGCATATACGCACAAAGAAAAGAAAGTGATTCTGACAGCTCTTAACAGGAGACAGGCGATAGAGCTGAAAAGATATATAAAAACAATTGATTCTGATTCTTTTATAATCATCTTTAATACAACCGATATTATTGGCAGAGGCTTCAGAGAATGCGTATAATAAAAAAGGCCCTAAAGATACGATAAAAACGTATTCTTCAGGACTTTTTTATTTCAAGCAAAAGGCCTAAATTGTTGACTTAAAAGTAAAAAAGTATTATCATATTTTGTGAATATATGTAATTTTAAAGAATTTAAGGGGCGAACAAATGAGGTTTATTAAGAAAAATGCTTTCATGTGCATTGCTTTTTTATGTGCTACAATTACCTGTATAATAGTACCTCCCGACAAGAGCTATGCTAATTATTTTGATTTAAAGACTCTAACTTGCCTTTTCTGCATACTTGCTGTTGTTTGTGCCTTTAAAGATATACACTTATTTCAGATAGTGGCAGGGAAAATTGTGTGTATGTTTAAAAATACCAGATCTGCGATTCTTGCTTTAGTTTATATTACGCTTATAGGGTCCATGCTTATAACTAATGATATGGCACTTATTACATTTTTACCCCTTAGTTACTTTGTATTAACTTCAACAAATAACAGTAAATATATGGCATTTACTTTCATTATGCAAGATATCGCTGCGAATTTGGGAGGAATGATTGCACCTTTTGGCAATCCTCAGAACCTGTATCTGTATACATACTTTAACATCCCGAACAATACCTTTATCAGAATAATGTTTCTGCCCTTTATTATTTCTGTATTTCTCATTACCATATGCTGCCTCTTTGTTAAAAAAGAGCCCCTTATAATTAATGATTCCGCAGATAATAAACTAAACAAAAAAAGAGCTTTTGTGTATACGCTTCTTCTAGCTTTATCTGTTGCCATTGTTTTTAGATTCATTCCGTATTACTATGGCTTGATAATAATTGTAGCTTCTCTTTTGCTAATGGATAAAAAGGCACTTTTACAAGTAGATTATCCATTAATATTAACCTTTTGCGCTTTCTTTGTATTCTCCGGCAACATGGCAAGAATTCCAGAAGTGCACAATTTATTAGGTAAAATAGTTGAAAAGAACACTCTTTTGTCCGGTGTTCTTGCTTCTCAGGTTATAAGCAATGTGCCAAGCGCTATCTTGCTTTCAAAGTTTACTGATAATTACGGGGAACTTTTGGTGGCAGTTAATATCGGAGGAGCAGGCACGTTAATTGCATCTTTGGCAAGCCTTATTACATATAGAGAATTTATAAAAATCGAACCGGAAAAATCCCGAAAATTTATAACTGAATTTTCGGTACTTAACTTTGGATTTTTATTTGTTTTAACTGTAGTAATGTATTTTGTTATATAAAAGCTTCTTTGAAATTTTCAAAGAAGCTTTTATATAACTTTAAAACAATTTAGAGCTTATAAAGCTCTAAATCAAGTAAAACACATCTTGTAACAATAAGAAAATTGATTAGAATATTGTCATACTTTAACTGTTTATCTTTATAATAAAAGAAATATTTTGATAAAAAGATTATACTTTTTTAAGCTTTTATTGACTTTTGCTTGAAGATATAATAAAATCATACATATGATAAGAAAAAGGGGACAGGCTTTGAGAAAAATAACTGATAGAAAATACATACTGATTCTTTTTTGGACCTGTTGGTTTGTATATTTTTCAACATACATTGGAAGGCAGAATTTTGCTGCGGTAATAGCTGAAATGGAAAGCCAAGGGTTTATTGATAAAACATACGCCGGACTTGTTACTACCTGTCAATTTTTAGCTTATGGCTTCGGCCAGTTTTTAAGCGGATTTCTTTCAGACAGGTATAATCCCAAATGGATAATGATTACCGGTCTTTTTATATCATCGGTCATAAATTTATTAATGGGTTTTTTAAAAAGCGCTTTTCCTATGCCCTATCTTTGGGCAATAAACGGCCTTGCATTATCCCTTACATGGTGTCCCATTGTAAGAATGCTGACTGATTATTTAAAAGGAAAGGAACTCTTAAGAGCTAACGTTAACATGGCAACCTGCTCTGTTACAGGAACTTTTGTTGTATATGTAATGTGCTGTGCTGTTATCAGAACTTTTGACTTCAGGACGGTATTTTTTATTGCATCGGCAACACTTTTATCTGCCATACTGATTTGGATTTTCGGACTAAAAGCCGTTATCTCACATGCAGAAGAATGCGGTGCGGAGGAAATAATAAATTCAGATAAGCCTTTAAGGTCAAGCACCGGAAAATTTTTAGCAATTGCTCAAGGAACCGGATTCATGTTTATTATTTTGGCCTCAGCAATGCATTGCGCCCTTAAAGACGGTGTAACAACATGGATACCAAGCTATTTTAAAGACAATTTCAATATGGGTATAGATAAGGCCACATTACTGACAGCTGTGCTTCCGATTGTTAATTTGCCCGGTGTGTATTTTGGAGAGTATATAAACAGGAAAATATTTAAAAACGAAATGGCTTCCTCTACGGCACTGTTTATTATATCAAGTATAGCCGCGGTGCTGCTTTACTTTACAGGTAGCGTTAATGCCATAATTTCCACAGTTCTTTTATGTATTTTTAGTATGTCAATGTACGGTGTAAACATAATTACTATATCTCTCGTACCATTAAAATTTGTCAAGTACGGCAAGGCTGCAACCGCAACAGGAATATTAAACGCCAGTGCATATATAGGAGGGGCGTTTGCAAGTTACATATTTGGATTTGCCGCTCAAAATAAAGGATGGAATTTTACTCTTTTAACTTGGGTAATGATGGCTTTAGCAGGATGCTTGTTTTCTGCTGTTACGATAATAAAGTGGAAAAGATTTATTAAGGGGTGATATTATGCTGGCAATTAAAAATGCAAGTTTAGTTATGACAAATCATCTTATTTTAGATGCTGTTCTTATATGTGAAAATGGAATAATAAAAGATTTTGGTAAAAATCTGCCCATACCGGAAGGTGCGCAGGTGCTGGATGCAAAGGGGGCTTACTTAGGGCCTGGGCTAATAGACATCCATACCCATGCAGACGGTCATTACTATTTTTATGAAGAACCTAAAAAGTGCTCGGAAACTTTAATGAAGCATGGCGTTACAAGCGTTCTTCCTGCGCTGTATTTTAATATGACTAAGAGCCAATACTTAGAGGCAATTGACAAAATAGACAAGGCGGTAGAAAACGGAGAATGTCCTAATATTATTGGATATTATATGGAAGGCCCATACCTTAACCCTAAGTTTGGATGCGATAAAGAAAACAACCCATGGAAGGGAAAAATTAAGGAAGAAGATTACGGAGAGATACTTAAAAGGGTGAAAAGTACCGCAAAGGTCTGGAGTGTTTCACCGGAGCGGGAAGGTATAGAGGACTTTGTTAAAAATGTTAAAAAAGAAATACCGGGTATAGTATTTTCTGTTGCACACAGTGAAGCGACACCTGATGAAATTGAAGCTTTGATTCCCTATGGATTGCATCTGGGCACCCACCATACCAATGCAACGGGTACGCTTGAAACTTATCCTGAATGCAGGGGAGTGTGTGTGGACGAAACGGTAAATTATCATGACGATATATATGCTGAGCTTATTTGTGATTCCAAAGGCATTCATGTTGCCCCGTATATGCTTAGGCTGGTTGAAAAGATAAAGGGAAAAGACAAAATTATATTAATTTCTGATGCCTGTGTCTTTGACGGACCTCCGATAAAAGGCTGTGAGGATGTTACCGATATAAACTTTGATTGGGACGGAGAAATAGCAGGCAGCAAGCTAACGCTTGATGTAGCCTGCTGCAATATGATGGTTCATACGGGCTGTTCTGTTTGTGATGTGTTTAAGTATGCATCTTTAAATCCTTCTAAGCTTTTAGGCCTTGAAGGTTTAGGACAGATAAAGAAGGGTAATACAGCAAATCTTATTTTAGTTGATAATTGGTTCAATATTAAAAATACTATAATTAAAGGAGAAATATTAGTATGAAAAACATTATATTTGACCCCCCGACAGACCTGAAATTTACACCCGGTGATTATGTACCTTTTAAAGACAGAGAAGTATGCGAGCGTCTTCGCAAGATCAGCGGCAAGGACTTAGAAAAGCATCCTAATCCTGACTTTAACATTAAAGTTATGATGAATCCTCATCCTGTTTTGATAGCAACTTTGTTTTCAAGAATAAAGGAAGCATCGGAAAAAGGAAAGAAGATTACGCTTATACTTGGAAATCCTGAGCCTGAAACATATATTCCTCTTTCACAGCTTATAAACTATTTTAAAGTTGACTGTAAGAACGTACATATTTTTGCAATGGACGAATGGGCAGATGATGCTGGAAACATTGCACCCGAAACATATAAAGCAGGTTTTGCTCATTCGTTGCTTAAATACCTGGTTTTCCAGATTGATGAAAAACTTCGTATGCCTCTTGAAAACGTGCATTATCCCTCAAATAAGAATATTAAGGATTATTCTAAAATGATTACCGACTGCGGGGAAGGCGGAGCGGATATATGCAGCTCATCACCGGGCTGGACAGGACATATGGCATTTATTGACCCTGTATCGGAGTTTTTAACTGATGATATGGATGAGTATCTAAACATGGAAGCTAGAATAGTTACCCTTCATCCGTTAACTGTAGCTCAGAATTCTCTTCACGGTGTATTCGGTCAATCAGGATATATTGCCGACGTACCGCCAAAGGCAGCAACAATCGGACCTGTAGATGTTAAAAATGCAAGAGAGCGTATTGAAGTTCATGCTCTTTTAACCAACAATACCTTCTCTTCATGGCAGAGAATGACTTCACGTCTTGTTCTTCATGGCCCTGTTAGTCCTTTAATTCCCAGTTCTATGCTGCAATTAATGAAAACTCAGGTTTATGTAAGCGAAGAAATAGCAGCGCCCTTTGATTGTTGGGAAAAAGTCGGATATTAATTTCGGAGGCTTAATATGATTAAAACTGCATTTTATGAAAAAGAGATAACCCCTCCGCTTGGCTGTGCTATTCCGGGATATTTTAATTTAAGACAGGGCAGTGATGTTAAAGACAGACTGTATGCTAAGGCTGTTGTTGTAGATAACGGCTCTAATATTATAGCTATAGCTGCCGCTGACGGCTGCATTGTGGAAGCTAAAATAAGGGATAGGGTAGCAGATAGGGTATTTAAGTATACAAAAATTAACCCCGAAAATATAATGCTTGCATATACACATACCCATACGGGTATTCCTATGTCGGAAACCAGTGGGGATCTTGATGCAGATGACTGTGCAAAGGGCTACATTGATGTCCTTGTAAGGCTTATAGCTGACTGCATTACCTTAGCGTATTACCGTTTAAAGGAAAGCAATATTACTTTCGGAACCGGTGAGGTAGAAGGCATTTCATTTTGCAGAAACTACTTTATGAAAAACAGCACCCCAAGAACTAACCCCGGCAGGCTTAACCCGGACATAGAAAAGCCTGTTTCAGGTACCGATAACGATTTGCCTGTTTTGTTTTTTAGAGATAAGGATGGAGTGCCGATAGGTGCAGTAACTTGTTTTGCCTGCCATCAGGACTGCGTTGACGGCACACAGTACAGCGGCGACTTTTCATCTGAATTATCTAAGCAGCTTAAAAAGGCTTACGGAGAAGATTTTGTTTCCATTTTCCTTGCAGGCACCTGCGGAAACATTAACCACTTTGATGTAACAAGAGAAAAGGACGCACCTGATCACTATAGAATGATGGGCAGGATAATTGCAGGGGAAGCTTTAAAAACTATAGCTAAGTCAAAGCCTGTAATAGGCGATGGGGTAGTATCTAAGTATAAGATTATTACCATGAACAGAGCTGATATCCCTGAAGAAAAACTAAAGGAAGCAAAAAACATTGTTGCAACGATAAAAGAAATTAAGGGTATCAAGCTGGCAGCTGACGGCACTGACCCGGATCAATATAATTTGGCAATGGCAAAAAAGCTTCTTAACTTTGCAGAAGGTCCTGATAAATTTGACGTTCCTGTTCAGGTAATTAAAATAGGAGATTTTACTCTATATGCATTTTCTAATGAAGTCTTTTACCAGTATGGAAAGATGGTAAAGGATGCGAAGGAAGGAAAGTATATGGTATCTTCCATGTGCAATGCAAGCTATGGTTATGTTCCGACAAAGGACTTGTTTTATGATACGATTTATGAATCTAAAATAGGCTCAAACCGTCTTGAAAAAGATGCAGGTTTTAAAATGGCGGAAGCCCTTATTGAAATGGGTAAATAATAAACCGGTTCGACTTCCTTATGCCATACATAAAAGAAGGCAGCATATTAGCTATAATAAAAACAGATAGTAGACACACTTTGTGTGTCTACTATCTGTTTTTGTATCAAGAAACTTAAGGGAACAGCTGGGCTGAAGCAACTTATGCCCCCTGACTAAAAGGGCTTTATCTGATTCCACCTCCGCCGCCTCCGGAAAAGCCTCCTCCGCCGCCAAATGAGGCACTGCCGCCTGCCCCGGAGCTTCTCTGTGCCCCTATTGAAGCCGCATAAGATGCAGTATTATATCTTCCGGCAATATACAGCATAGCAAAGGTATTATCAAATTCGACAGTTTCAGGGTAAAGCTTCTTCAGCTGATCTTTGACTTCTTCGGCTACACCGATAACACTTGCAAAAACCAGATATTCCTGCCAAATGGCAACTTCTTTAACTGTTCGCTCTTCAATAAGAGAAAAATCAAGTAAAAACTTTTTGAAGCCCATTACTTCCGATAAAGCTGCCTTTCCGCCTTCTGTTAAATTTTTTATTTGCCTTTGTCCTATACCTTTAAAATAACCATTTCTATCAAAAGTATCTTTGGCGTTATCCTTAGCAAGTGCAACAATATCATTCATATCATCGTAATGCTTTTCACAGTATTTTTTAAGCTCTTTTTCCTCGACTATATTATCTGAACCGGACGCATTTCGGAGAATCTCATATAGGCTTAGCAAAAGGTCATCAGATTCGGGAGGGCTTACAAGCTTTAAAGAAATGTTTTCTTTTTGGCTTCCAAAAATACCTTTGCTTATTTCTGTTACAGGCTCTAAATTACCGCCCAGAATCATTTGCATATAAGCGCCGGTAATAATTGTTCCTTCATCATGGTTCAGTCCAAAATTTAAGGCCATGAGATACACTGCTTCCAGATTTTTATTCATAGGAATTTCTCTGAAATATTCTGAGTTTTTATACATTTTATGAATTTCAATCTTTCTTTTTATTGCAAATAAAATCAATAAAAGAAAACTGGCAATAATTATGAAAAAAATTATTCTAAAGGAATTTATAGGATTTGCTGAAGGCAGTTCTGTTTTTCCTTGACTGTAACTGCTTCCCTCAAAGGCTTTTTCTTTTACGGATTCAAAACTCCCGCTTACCTTTCGAGTTGGCGATAAAAGTCCCTTATTAAATGATGCAAGGATAATCATACTGTTATCATCTGCTAGCGGAGACGTTGTATATGCATTAATTTTTCCATCTTTAAATTCTATTTGTCCGCCATAACCAAAGGACCATATACCACAATTATCTTTATTTAAAGCTGTGCCGTCTTTAAGCAATATTTCCACATGAGCGTCAGTGGGAAAAAAGCTCATGCCTTTATTTACAAACATAAAATTAAATCCGTCATAATCATCATAGGAAGCAACAAGGCCTGTAACCTTGTATTCTATAGAATAACGATTTTCTCCGTAATTTGAAATGCCCCAGCAAAGTTCATAACCGCCTGACTTGGTTACTATTCCACATTTATTTGCTTTATCTTTAAAACTGGCGTCTACATTCCATCGTCCTATGTTCTTATACTCACCGTTAATATCAGAAACCTTAAAGTCCTCTATTTTTTGGCCATTAAGGTTATTCATTTCAAGGTAAAACTCTGTGCCTTCGCTAATGTCGGTTTTCCAATTCTGAACGATATAGGCAGTTCCGTCAGGGGAAAGTGTTACTGTAACACCGATTTCCGATACATTGTTTTTGGCAAAGGAACAGATAGGACAAAGCAAAATTGTTATTAAAAGAAAAACGGAAAACAGTTTCTTCATA
Organism: Bacillota bacterium; assembly: GCA_030705805.1. Lineage (GTDB taxonomy): Bacteria > Bacillota > Clostridia > CAKSNL01 > HGM11501 > JAUZPY01. Next base: position 12,550 of record JAUZPY010000004.1, read on the forward strand.
AAAATCCTCTCCATTTAATTAAATTATCTATTTTAAATTAGGTAAAAGCATAATATTTTTGCTTAGGTATAAGGGAGTCAAACTCTATAGGGCTTTACGCCCTTATGCCTAATCTATCCCTAACTAAAATAAAATATGCTAGTATTATAGCCTAATTATAGCAACATGACAGTATTTTTGTCAATGTACAATAGTGAGTATAAGTAGCGGTTTGCTGCGAAAAGCATATAATGTGTATTGAATGATTAAAAATCGCAGTAAATTAATGCTTGCGTTTTTAGATGTTTTGTTAGCTAGATACAATGTTTATGCTAAACTTTAATGAGGTGAAATGCTTGGAAAATAATCATTTAACAATAGGTATGAAAGCACCTGATTTTATGGCTAATTCTTCATCCGGGCCTTTAAAAATGTCTGACTATAAAGGCAAATGGGTTGTGTTTTTTTCTCATCCGGGAGACTTTACCCCTGTTTGCACTACGGAATTTTTAGCTTTTGCAAAAGCAAACGATCAGTTTGTTGATAAAAATACTCAGCTGCTCGGACTTAGTATAGATTCAAACCCTTCCCATCTTGCATGGCTTTATGCTATATACATGACAACAGGAGTAACTATTCCATTCCCTGTAATTGCTGATAGAATGGCCGAAGTTGCAAAACTCTACGGAATGATTGCACCTAATGTAAGCACTCAGGAAACTGTAAGAAATGTGTTTATAATCGACCCGAATCAGATAATTAGGGCAATACTTATATATCCTTTAACAAACGGAAGAAGCATACCTGAAATAATCAGGCTGTTAACTGCGCTGCAGACAACAGATGCAGAAAAAGTTGTGACACCCGCAAATTGGCAGCCCGGTCAGCCGACAATGGTGAGCGCTCCTAAGACATACAATGATTTGCTATCTCGTGAAAATGAACCGCAAGCTCTTGGCCTTGAATGTGAGGATTGGTTTTGGTGTTACAATCAAAAAAACCTTCCGGAAGGCATCAAGGAATAAAAAACGTACCGGATATATGAACTACACATGTGGTTATTATATAACATGTCTAACTTTTTGGGTGCAGCTTAATATCGTCCGGTACGTTTTTGTAATATAAAGTCTTTTTAAGCCTAATATAATATACAATATAGATAGTAACGCCGTTTCGCTTGACATGCTTTTTAAGCAATGTTATAATGTAGCCAGCAAAGGGTTGCTGTTATTGGAGGTTGACAAAATGCTTAATCGTAAGGGCACCAAAACGGAGAGAATTACACATGGGGCTTACCTGCTGGTACTGTTCAGCTTTTTAATTCCTATAGGTTACTTGATTTATAAAATTGCTGTAACTAATAATATTAAGGCTCCTGAGTTGAATTACAGATCAAGAGCTGATTATGTATTAATGCTAGTGCAATGTGTGCTTGGTGTAGCAGTATTGCATTTACCGACTATTATGGAAAAAAGGTTTAAGTTTGAGTTACCCGCGGCTCTTTATCTGATGTACATAGTTTTTTTATACTGTGCAATTTTTTTGGGAGAGGTGCGTTCTTTTTATTACGAAGTGCCGCATTGGGATGTTGTACTTCATTGCTTCAGCAGCATAATGGCAGGAGCCTTTGGATTTATTGTGGTGGCTATTTTAAACAGTAATGAACATGTTGCTATTAATCTATCACCGTTTTTCGTTGCTCTCTTTGCTTTTTGCTTCGCAGTTATGATAGGCGCAGTTTGGGAAATTTATGAATATACCTTTGACGGGCTGTTAGGATTAAATATGCAGAAATATATGCTTTGTGACGGCACAATGCTCATCGGGCATCAGGCGTTAAGGGATACAATGAAGGATATTATAGTTGACTGCATTGGGGCTTTGGGCACGTCTGTTGCAGGATATCTAAGCCTTAAAAGTAATAAAGGCTGGGCAACTTATGTGATTGCAAAATATAGTAAGGAAAACATAGAAGAATTAGAAAATAAAAGGATTAAAGGTAATAAGAATATTAAGAATCATACGGATAACAAAAAAGAAGCTCACTCATTATGAAGTGAGTTTTTTAGTAGATATTTTTATTTAGCTATGTTATAGTAAAGTGGTTATATTTTCACCTAAAAGGAGTGAACGTGTTTGAAAAAAATCTTATTTATGTTATTACTTATAAGCCTTATTATAAGTGGGTGCAGTATTGATAAAACTGTAGATGATAATATAGGGAAGGCTGTATCAGATGCAATTCTTACTGATAATGAAGAAGGTTATTTAAGCGGTGAATGCAGGGGAGAAGGCCATATTATTTTAAAGACAGAAGAGAAAAATGACATAGTTATTGTTTATGCCCAGACTATGTATGGAGAATATGGATTTCAGAACGATAATTTTGTTAAAATTTCAGGATCAGGTAATATCCCTGCGGTTATAGAGTTTAAAAAGAAAAATAATAAATTAAGTTTATATAGTTTTAAGTATCCAAAAGACGGGGCCGATTATGTAAAATCTATCAAAGAAATGTTTCCTTTAACGCTGCAAACCAAAGTCTTATATCCTTCTGATAAAGATTTAGAAGAGCTTTCAAAGCAGGAAAGAGTATATGCGCAGAATTATTTAAAATCCATAGGCCGGGAAGCAAAGATAGGCGATTATGGCGACTTTGAACACAATCTTCTTACGGATGTCGGTGTACCGGTGGAGGTTTCAAATAAAATCCTTAAGTATAAAGAACTGTCAAAATACCCTGACTACATAGGAACACAGGAATTTATTGAAAACGGGGAAAGGTGCATTTACAGGACGTCTTATAACAAAGAAGAAAACAAGGTGATTTTCAGTAAAATCGGCCCACCTAAGGAATCATCAGCTTATGCTGAATATTATGAGGTGGATGGTACGACAGGGGAGCTGCTAAAAAAATAAGAACGGAAAAAAGCCTTAAAATATTAACCTTAGTTCATAGAGATATATATAACTTATTCAATAGAGAAAAAACAGGAAGTAGTGTTAAGCATAAGGGAGTCGAACTCTATAGGGCTTTACTCCCTTATGCTTAAGATATAAAACATTAAAGCAGCAGTAAATAAAAACAGGTGTATATTGACATACATCTGTTTTTATTTGCAAAATTTAAAATATTTTACAAGAAAAATATGGGCATTTTGTATTTTTTTAATGATATAATATAAATAAAAAAATCATTTTGCAAAAGGGGATGTTAGTTAATGAAAAAAGTGTCAACAATACTGCTCGCAATAAGTGTTTTGGCAAGTATGTTTTACATATTGCCTGTTTATGCAGCTCCAAATCCGGTGGTTTATTTATCTTTTGAGGGAGACCTTAAAAACCAGGCTGGCGGTGATTATAATGGAAAGGCAGACGGTAATGTTACATTTGAAGAAAAAGGTGCTGTTGGAAAAGGGGCATTTATTAACAATGGCTATATTGAACTTGAAAACAGCAAAAATATCAAGTTCGGTAAGCAAATGTCTTTTACTATGTGGATTAGAATAGAAAATGATGAGATATTTAATCCTGGTCTTTTAATGAAGGCAGGTAAAGAAGATGTTTTAAATGATTGTCCTTTTAAGTTTTGTACCAGTTATGGTAATGGGGCATTGGGTTCATCCTTTAGCCTTTTATCACCTGATTCTGAAGAGGGCTCAATTTGGGAAAGTGATTCGGATGAAATGTTCAAAGCGGGTATGTTAAAAGAAAGATGGCATCATATTGCTGCTGTGTTTGACGGCAAAGGAATTACATATTATGTTGATGGGAAATATGCTTCAAGTGAAGAAGTTTCCAGTGATTTCGAGAGTTTTACTAGCATTTTTGATAGTGGAAAAAACATTTTTCTTGGAAGAGGCGATGAAAACCTACGAGGTTATATGGATGAATTTAAACTGTTTAACAGTGTTTTAACAGCTAATGATGTAGCTGCTATTGCATTAGAAGGAAGAAAAGTACTTAATAATAAAATGGTATTAAAGCTAGATAAACCCGAAATGATCATTAACGGTGTTGAGAAAGAGATCGATCCAGGAAGAGGAACCGCACCACGCCTTGATACAGACAGTGGCAGAACCCTTGTTCCAATCAGAGCTCTTGTAGAAGTAATGGGCGGAAGCATTGGTTTTGATGAAAGTGATCAAAGAGGAAGGGTTGATATAACCCTTGGAAGCATAAATATTAAAATTTGGCTTTATAATCAAAACGCAGAGGTGAATGGCAAGCCTTATGAATTGGATGTTGTACCAAAAACTATTAACGGGAGAACCATGTTGCCATTAAGATTTGTTATTGAAAATCTCGGAGCAGAAGTTGATTGGAATCAGGAAACACAAGAAATTACAATTAAATATGCAGGATAATAAAATGTTCTAGTAAAAGATAGAAGACAAGAATGGCATTTGATGTTGCTATTCTTGTCTTTTAATGATATTTGATTCGGCACGCAAATTTAAAATACAAATATGGTTTAAAAAAATTTTGGTGCCTAAGAATACTATGTGGATACGGTAGGTAGAAACAAAAAAGTGACAGAAGAATACATAAAAAATCAGATGGAAGAAGATTATACAGCGGACCAAATGAGTATCAAAGAATACACAGACCCGTTTACGGGTGGCAAGAATAAGTAGGCAAAAAAAGGCAGCCGCTTTAAGCGGCTGCCAGTAATGGTAACAGTGTCAAACTTTCAGCGCCCCTTTAGGGGTTAAGCCTGTAATAACCCCTTTTAGGGGTCGTGCAAACCACCAGTTTACTGGTGGTTTTGATTAATTAAGCTTTTACTATTGGCTATCTTCAACTGTCATTACTTTCAAAATATCTGTAATGTTATCTGATCCTGAAGTTATTACGACCCTGTCATTATTTTTAACATAGCCTAATTTTTTTGCGATATTGATTGAATGATTAAATAACACGTTAATATCTGTTTGATATAATGCTTTGATAGGATATACGCCCCATGACAATGAAAGCTGATGATATGCCTTATATTCCGGGGTAGAGGCTATTATTATTTCCCGGGGGCGGAACTTAGATACTGCCCTTGCAGTATGTCCTGTTTTAGTAACAGCAAAAATTGCAGATGCATTAACATCACGAGCAGTAGTGCAAGCAGCATCACAAATTGCATTTGTGGTATCGTTTATATCATTCTCATATTTGATACCATTATATATATCCATATCAAAGGCGTCTTTTTCTGCCTGAAGAGCAATTTTAGCCATTACCTTTACCACCAGAGCCGGATGTTCTCCGACTGCTGATTCGCCAGAAAGCATAATAGCTGAAGTTCCGTCAAAAACTGCATTAGCTACGTCTGTAATTTCAGCTCTTGTAGGAGTATTGTTATGTATCATGGATTCCAGCATTTGAGTTGCTGTAATTACCATTTTACCGGCTTGATAGCATTTTTTTATAAATTTCTTTTGAAGACCGGGCAGACGCTCAAATTCAACTTCTACGCCCATATCGCCTCGTGCAACCATTATTCCGTCAGAATAGTGTAATATTTCATCAAAATTATTTACGCCTTCTATATTTTCTATTTTAGATATAATTTTTATTTCATTCCCGCCGTGGTAATTAAGAAAATCGCGTATGGAAATTACATCTTCTTTAGAACGGACAAATGAAGCGGCAATAAAATCCACATCCTGCTCAACTCCGAATATCAGATCGGATTTATCCTGTTCGCTTAAGTAGGGAAAATCTAAATGAACATTGGGAACATTAACGCCTTTGCGGTCTGATATTTTACCTCCGACTAATACCTTGCAGATAACGTCATGGTTTTTTATTTCGGAAACTTCAAGAAGAATATTTCCGTCATCAATTAAAATTTTGTTGCCCGGGAAAACCTGGGAGGGCAAATCTTTATAAGAAACAGACACACGTTCTTCGTTCCCCAAAATATCATCAGATGTTAAAGTAAAATAACTTCCATTCTCCAAAAAAACACTTTTATTTTCAAAAACACCCAGCCTTATTTCAGGGCCTTTAGTATCAAGCATAACTGCTGCAGGTAAATTTAAGCTATCTCTTACCTTCCTAAAGGTATCAATTAATAGTTTATGATTTTCATGAGTACCGTGTGAGAAGTTTAACCTTGCTATGTTCATGCCGCTAACAAGCATTTCCCTAAGGGTATCTTCATCTGAAGAAGATGGACCTAAAGTACATATTATTTTTGTTTTTCTCATTTTAATCGCCTTCTATCATTCTATAACCTACGCCAACCTCTGTAAATATATACCTTGGCTGTGCCGGATTTTTTTCGATTTTTCTTCTTATATTAGCCATGTTTACACGGAGTATTTGATTATCGGTTTTTTGTGTTGAGCCCCACAGCTCGCGTATAATGAAATCATACGTCAGCACTTTTCCGGCAAATTTACCTAAAAGAGCAACAAGCTTAAATTCATGTTGGGTCAGGTTAGAGTCCACGCCATCTATATACACTCTATATTTGTCATAGTCTATTACAAGGCCATCAACGCAATATTTGCCGCTTTGCGCAATTTCCTTGCTAAGTATAGATGTTCGGGTGTGCCTTATTGCAGTCCTTATTCGAGCAAGCAATTCCGATGTGCCAAAGGGTTTGGTTATATAGTCATCAGCACCCAAATCAAGAGCTTCAACTTTATCTTTTTCGCGTGAACGAGCAGATACTACTATAATAGGTGTAGTTGTCCAACTGCGAACCATTTTAATTATTTCCATTCCATCTATATCAGGCAGACCTAAATCAAGAATTATTAAATCAGGGCAATGTGAAGAAATTATAGCATATGCTTTTTTACCGTTAGCCGCAGTTATGTATTTATAGTCGTTAGCATCTAATATTGTACAAATAAAATTACTTATACTTTTTTCATCTTCTACAACCAATATTTTATCTCTAATTTCCATTATCAAATCCTCCTTTTCAAAGCGGAAGCGTAAATTCAAAAACCGCTCCACCATCTTTTTTGTTATAAGCTCTTAAATTTCCGCCATGAGCTTTTATAATTGTCATACAAACCGATAAGCCTATTCCCATATTGCGTTTTATTCCGGCTAGTTCCTTATCCTCTGAAATAACATTACCGCCACATAGGTGAGATAACATTTCATCCTTTAATCCGTTTCCGTTATCGGAAACTGTAATAGTCGCGAAAGATTCGTTTACATCAGCCTGTATATCAATTACAGTAGTTTTTTCTCCATGAATAACTGCATTTTCCAATAAATTCAATAATACCTGTTCAATAAGAAGTGCATCCATTGGAACAAACAGTATATCATCGGGGACTTTAATGTTCAATTCAATATTTGGAAATTGCCTTTTAAATTTAGAAGCTGCATCTCCTAAGACTTCTTCTATTATTTCAGGGTTTTTATCAACTTTTGCAAAAGAGTCGTTAATTCTGGTTATGGATAAAAGATTTTCTACTGTGCGTATAAGCCAAACTGCCTCATCTTTTATGTCTGATACAAGTGTATATTTAGCTTCATCTGAAAGCTTGCCGCAGTTATCCAAATAGGCTGTAGAAGACCCTAATATTGAAGACAATGGGGTTCTTATATCGTGAGATATTGCTCTTAATAAATTAGCTTTAGTTTTTTCCTTTTCAATTTCATCTTTAATAACAGCATATTTTTTCACCTGAATTTTCAAAGAACTTACAACTATGGAGCCGATAAGCATTATAATAAAATTCAAAGCATAATCAAAAACTTCAGAATTAACCTTAAATATGTAAATTCCAAAAACTGCTATTATTGACATTATGCTGCCGTATATATATCCTCCTGTAAATCTGGAAACCAAGATAACAGCAAGTATAAATACCAGACTGCAATAATTTGCATGATGAAAAAACCTACTTAAAATAAAGCATATTATAAAAGCAATAATTAATATTCCTAAAGCTATAAAACAGTTTTTTAAATTAAGTAAAAATTTATGTTTTCTTTTATTGCACATTATAATACACCTCACTATAAATATTACAACTTAAATATCTAATATACTTACATTAAATATGGTTTATAATGTTATTTTAGAAAACATAGAGGATGATTTGCTTAAGCATAAGAGGGGAGAAAGCAGCTCATCCGGCGCTAAAAGGTGGCAGGCACAAAAGACGTGAAATAATGAGCCAAGTGTGTGTTCGGCTTTCTTATGCTTAAAGGTTAGTGTCACTTCTAAATCTTTCAAGGAATTCTCTTGTACGCTGATTCTTTGGATGCTTAAAAATAGCATCAGGTGTACCATCTTCGCAAATAATGCCATTTGACATAAATACAACTCTATTTGAAACATCACGGGCGAAAGCCATTTCGTGAGTTACAACTATCATTGTGAGTCCGTCTTTAGCAAGATTTCTCATTACGGTAAGTACTTCCTGAACCATTTGAGGATCAAGTGCGGAAGTTGGCTCATCAAACAGCAAAACATCCGGATTCATGGATAGAGCCCGGGCAATGGCAGCTCTTTGCTTTTGACCGCCGGATAGTTGATGAGGCTTAGCATTTATATATGGTAACATTCCAACCTTATTTAGGTAGTATTCGGATATTTTACGGGCTTCATCTTTGTTTTTCTTTGATATCTTGGTTACGCCAACCATACAGTTTTCTATTACTGTCATATTATTGAAAAGATTAAAGCCTTGAAAAACCATACCAACTTTCGATCTGTAAGCTGACTGGCTAAAACGACTGCCCAGTATAGATTTTTGCTTATATTTTATATCACCGCTTGTTGGGTCTTCTAAAAGATTTATACATCTTAAAAGAGTAGATTTTCCGGATCCTGAAGAACCGATAATGCAAATTACATCCCCTTGATTGACGGAAAAATCAATATCTTTTAATACTACATTAGTGCCAAAGTTTTTGCTTAAGTGTACAACTTCTAATATATGCCTGTCCATTATATTATCTGCCTCCGTCCCTGGAATCTTTGTTAAGATTACCTACAATATTTTTCTTTCCGATACTGTAAAGTCCGCTGGTATGTGTTAATGTATCTGTTGTCGCAAGATCATAGTTGGCAGGGCCGTCCATCTTATCCTCCCACAATCTTAATAGGCGGGAACAGGTAAATGTTAGTACAAAATATATTCCCATAGCTACAGCAAAGGCTTCAAAATATGTATACAACGCTCCGGCAATGCCTTTTGTTGTATAAAAAAGTTCAACAGTTCCGATTATAGACAGAACGCAGGTGTCTTTTATATTTATTATCAAATTGTTACCTATTTGAGGCATAATGTTTCTCAAAGCCTGCGGGAAAACAACATTTATCATTGTCTGAAAATGCGTCATTCCTATAGCTTTTGCACCTTCGGTTTGACCTATATCTACCGATAGAATACCGCCTCTTACTGTTTCAGCCATGTATGCTCCCGTATTAATTGAAACGATAAAAAATGCGGCAAACCACATGGACATGTTAATGCCAAAAAGAGCGGCAGAACCAAAGTAAATAAACATTGCTTGAGCCATCATTGGCGTGCCTCTGAAGACCTCAACATAGATATTTAATATAATACGTATAACGCCGAGGAAGAACCACCTAACAGGATTCTTAGACCTTTCAGCGGGTATTGTCTGAACAATACCCACCAAAAAACCTATTATACAACCAATAAAGGTGGAAACCAGAGCAATAGCCATAGTTACTCCGGCACCTCTTAAAAATGACATTCCATATCTTTCTAATATGTAAATTATTCTTTCGCCAAATGAAGTAGGCATTTAAATCTCTCCCGAATTATTTGCTTAAAGGCTGAACCTTTATAGCATCTTTCATCATATTTTCGTAATCATCCGGTGTCATCTTAGATAAAACTCCGTTAATCTTATTTAATAAATCTTTGTTGCCTTTCTGAAGTGAAACACCAATGTTTATTTCTTCATCAGATACTTTAAAGTCTCCGCTTGTGCCTGAGAAGTTAAGCATTTTAAAATCAGGATATGCTACACAGGCAGCCATAGCTGTAGGCTTATCTGTTACAATAGCATCGCATTTGTTAGATTCAAGAGCCACTAACATTGCGGGTGCAGATTCCTGAGCGGGAAGTATTTTGGCATCTTTTATCTGGGGAAGACAAGAATCATACCATACTGTGTTCTGCTGAGAAGTGCAGGTTGCACCGGCTAAATCAGCTATGCTTTTTGCATCCTTATATTTTCCTTCAGATTTTACAAGAGAAACTATTGAAGCATAGTAATAAGGTTTTGAAAAATCAACCATTTTCAATCTGTCTGCTGTTATAGACTGTCCTGCTATTACACAGTCAACAGTGCCTGCCTGAACTGCTGTAACCAATGAATCCCAGTCAAGCTTTACAATCTCTAATTTCATACCAAGCTCATCGGCTATATGCTTTGCCATCATAACATCATAACCATAAGCGTAGTCTGAGCTGTCCTTTATTTGAACAGCACCGTTTGAATTGTCCGGCTGTGTCCAGTTATAAGGAGCATAGCCGCATTCCATAGCTACGGTAAGTGTGTTGTCGGTTAATGTGCTTCCTGTAGTCCCTTTAGTACCACAGCCTGTAAACAAAGTTACAGTTGCCAGAATAACCACGGTTAATAAACAAATTTGTCTTTTCATTAGTATCAAACCTTTCATAATTAATAATGCTGTGCACTTCCCACCATTGGAAAGTTACACAGCACTAATAAATTCAAATATATGATTTTATTTGTCCATGACAGCTCTCCACATATGTGGCAGTCCACTGCATATTTTACAGTGACCCAGTTATTTTTCTTTGGGCAAGAAAAACACTTCGGCAAAAAGACCTTTTTTATGCTGCGGATGCCCGTCCTTAAGCAGCATAATACTCTTCCTTTTTTGCGCCTCTATCATTATTTCTAATTTAATTAGAATTTTATCATATATGCATATATTTTGCAAACAAAATTTAAAATAAATATATACAAAATTTTTGTTAAGATATAGTTAATGTTTATATGTTTACTCTAAAGTGTCGGGATTATCATCATTTTTCTTTGATCCGATGCTTAATATTAAATTCAATACAATACCGAAAATAGCTGCACCGGCGATACAGGGAACACCCATTCCGAAGAACTTAATGTTACCGCCGAAAGCATATTGACCGCCAAGACCTATTACCATGATGGAAGCAATAACAGCAATATTTTTTGCACTGAACATATTAACCTTTTTATCGATCATTATTGCGATACCCTGAGCGGCGATTGCACCAAATAAGTATATTTCAAGACCGCCTATTACTGCCAAAGGTATACCGTAAATTACCTGAATTAAAGGAGTAAAGCAAGATATTACCATAGCAATAATTGAAGCAGCAATAAGTACGGATATTGAGAATACCTTTGAAATTGCCATAGTGCTTATATTTTCACCGTAATTTGTTCCGGCAGGTCCGCCAACAAAACCGGAAATCATATCGCAGATACCGTCGCCGATTAAGTTACGGTCAAGCATATCGGCAAGACTGTAATTCATCTTACGGTTTTTCTTTTTTTCAATATCTTTTACATAAATATCAAGTTGATAAATATGAGCTGTAGATTCAGGAATTGTTGCAATTGCGATAGGCATAATGCCGACTACAGCTTCCCAGGATACTTTTGGAAGCGAAAAAGCAGGCAATGCAAAAGGTCCAAAGCTCCAGAGTGAACTGTTTAAAGCAGCTTCAGGCATCGAACGGAACATGTTCATATCGCCTACAGCGTATAAAAGTCCTGCAACTAAACAGCCTGTTGCTGCGCCTAAAAGAAGGGGAAGCTGACCTAAGAAGCCTTTAAGGTATCTGGAATAAAGAATGGTTGAGAGTAATGTGACAAGGGATACAACCCATACCCAGTTAGAACCAAGAATTCCGACAGTGTCAGCTTTAGGAGCGGCGTCACTTAAAGCATTTCCGGCTAAGGTAAGGCCTATAATCATAGCAATAGAACCTGTAATGGAAGGAGGTAATATTTTTTCTATTGCCTTACGTCCTGCAAACCTTACAATTATACCTGCTGCTACGGATACTAAACCTGACATTATGATACCGAATTGAGCATATGATATCAATTCGGTGGGGAGTATGCCCGTTGCTTTGAAGGATGCAATCTGATCTGCACTGCCTTTAGCAGCTACGAGGCTTGCAATAGCTGTAAGGTAAGCAAAGCTTGAACCATAATACAGAGGAATCTTTTTTCCTGAAATCATTATGAAACAGAGTGTTGCAAGACCGCTTGCAAAAATTGTTGTGGATACCTGGAAGCCTGTGATTAATGCTACCGCAATTGTTGCAGGGAACATTACTATTACCTGTTGGATAGCGTATAGTAATAGTTTCCAAGTGGTTGGTCTTTCGTCAGGTAAATACCCGACAATTGGTTTTGAGTCTTTCATTAGTATTTCTCCCCTTTTTATTTAAATTTTATTGGATTGTAACATTAGTTTCCCCGTCAAGTTCTTTGAGGTGAACGATGACCTCTTCGCTTAAGGAAGACGGAATGTTTTTTCCGATAAAAGTAGCTTTTATCGGAAACTCAATATGTCCTCTGTCTACAAGAGCCGCATATTGAACTTGTGCAGGGCGGCCATGTGATATTAAAGCATCCAAAGCAGCCCTCGCTGTGCGTCCCGTAAAAAATACATCATCTACTAAAATAACGGTTTTTCCGACAATTGAAAAAAGGATTTCCGTTTTGTCTTTCTTTTGATTTTGCGTATTAACCAAATCGTCACGAAAGTTTGTAATGTCCAGCTTACCAACGGGGATCTCCGCCATACTTATTTTCTTAATGTTATACGCTAATCTTTGCGCAATAGGCACGCCTCTTGTCCAAATTCCTACAAGGCATATATCATTTGGATTTTTGTTTCTTTCTATAATCTGGTGCGCAATTCTAAAAAGAGCACAGGTAACATCATCCTCATTCATAAGCTCCTTCATGTAACGCCTCCTTCTTTAAAAAATGCCGGCTAAACACAAAAAAGCCTTGCCCGCAAACGGACAAGGCTGTAGTGTCAAAAAGTTGCAAGAATTAATATAACCTTTCCAGCATCACGGTACTGAATTAAAAATTAGTTTAATTTTTAGTTCAGTATACCATAAAGAAATAGTGTATGTAAATCCCGAATTATGTAAAAAATATATAAATCTTGTCAAAAAAGCGCAAATAAAAGCAAGATAAAAATCTGCGAGAGGCAAGCAAGATTTTCTGTTTCGCGAAGCGAAATGAAAATTTGCAAGGTAAGCAAGATTTTTTGTCTTACAAAGCGAGATGAAAATCTGCGGTAATCTGCGGTAATCTGCGGTAATCTGCAAGGCTCGTTGTCGCATTGACAGGCGTCAGAACGTCTATACCTCCTCCTTGCAGGACAGAAAAAAATCTTCGAAAATCTTTTTAGACTTACGGACGGAGAATAGTATTAGCATTATTGATATTTTATTAACGAATATTTAATTTAAAAAAAACACGATTTTTCTTAAATGTTAATCAAAAATTGATATATTAACAGCAAATTAACAAATTTTAAAAAGCAGTTATATAATAAAAACCCTGTAGAGGTGTGTATATTAACATTTTTTTTATGATATAGTACAAAGCTGTATACCGTTATAACAAAATATGTTATATAATTATTCAGAAAAAATGTGTATTTACTATAATTTAAGTAATAATAAAATCAGAGAGAAGGAATTATTATACTATGCATGTTTACGACGAAGCTTTGAGGTGCTTAAAATGTAAAAATCCTCAATGTATAAATGGGTGTCCGATAAAAAATTCGATTCCCCAGATGATAAAAGCTTTTACCGAGGGAAGAATTGAAGAGGCAGGCAATATGATATTTTCAAACAATCCGCTGTCTCTTGTTTGCTCATTGATATGTGATCATGATAATCAATGTGAGGGGCATTGTGTGCTTGCGAAAAAAGGACAGTCCGTGCATATAAGTACTATTGAAAATTATATATCCGATACTTGCTTTGAAAGAATAAATACGGATTGCGCCGAAAAAAACGGTAAAAGGGTTGCTGTTATAGGAGCGGGCCCCGCAGGAATAACAATAGCGATTTGTTTAGCTAAAAAAGGTTACAGCGTTACTATTTTTGAATCGAAGGACAAAATAGGAGGAGTTTTACAATACGGTATACCGGAATTTAGGCTACCTAAATCGGTCCTTGCCAGATACAAAAAGAAATTACTTGACTTTGGAATTAAAATCAGACCAAACACGACAATTGGCGGAGCGCTCGAGATTCACAATCTTTTTCAGGATGGATACAAAAGTGTGTTTATCGGAACCGGCGTTTGGCGGCCTAAAACTTTAGGAGTAAAGGGTGAATCCCTTGGAAATGTTCATTTTGCTATTGATTATCTTTCCAGTCCTGATCAATATAACCTGGGAGATACCGTTTCAATTATCGGAGCGGGCAATTCCGCAATGGACGTGGCAAGGACAGTACTGCGGCATGGGTCAAGAAATGTAACGCTTTATGCTAAAGGAACAAAAAGTGAGGCCAGCCGCCACGAAACAACATATGCACTATTGGATGGTGCTTCCATTGAGTATGCTGTTGAAATTGAAGAGATTACTGAAGAGGGTCCTTTGTTCAGACGTATTCTTTACAATACAGACGGCTCGATTGCAGGATACTCCGATGATGTGGAGCAGGTGCATTCGGATTCAACTATTATTGCCATCAGCCAGGGACCTAAAAATAAATTAGTAAATACAACAGCCGGACTTGTTGCAACAGCAGAAGGTCTTTTAAAGACAGACGAAAACGGCATGACTACTGTAGAAGGGGTATTTGCATCGGGAGATGTTGTTCTTGGCGCTAAAAATGTTGTACTTGCAGTAGATAACAGTAAGCAGGTAGCTGAGGCTATGGACAAGTATATGAAAAATTTATAGTATTTTTTATTTGCATTCTATGATGTTTTATTGTATAATGCAAAAGATGGGAAATTTCGACATAATTATATAAATTAAGAAAGGATAAATTAATGAATTGGTTTTTAGCATTTATTATCTTATCCTTTTAAATTTGCTTCATATTAATTATGCTTAAATTAAATTTTTACTTTAGGGATTATAAATGAAAAAGAGGGTACTGTATGGAATTGAATTTTACATGGTTTTTAAATCAACTTATCACTTCACCGGTTTTGCTTATAACTGTTATTTTAACTATGGGAGTTATATTTGTTAACGGATGGACAGATGCCCCTAATGCTATTGCAACTTGTGTTGCGACTCGTGCTATTACAGCGGGGAAAGCGGTGTTTATGGCAGCAGTATTTAATTTGCTGGGCGTACTTGTAATGACACTTTTAAATACTACTGTTGCAACAACAATTGCAAACATGGTTGATTTCAGTGGAAATAATCACGATGCGGTAATTGCTCTTTGTGCTGCACTATTTGCAATAATAATTTGGGCTGTTGCGGCATGGTATTTTGGAATACCTACAAGTGAAAGCCATGCGCTTATAGCAGGATTGTCGGGTGCAGCCATTGCTTTACATAACGGTCTTTCCGGTATAAATGGGTCAGAGTGGATGAAGGTTATATATGGACTTGTGCTTTCTACGGTTTTGGGCTTTGTAGCAGGCTACATCTTTACTCGCCTGACGATGTTTACATTTAGAAAAGCAGACAGGCGAAAAACGGGTCCATTTTTTAAAAAAGCACAGATTTTTGGCGGAGGTGCCATGGCTTTCATGCACGGAGCACAAGACGGTCAGAAATTCATGGGCGTTTTAATTTTGGGGGTTCTGCTTGCTAAAGGAAGTAACTTTCAAGGTGAGGTAAATATTCCCATGTGGATGATTATACTTTGCTCCCTTGTAATGAGTATAGGAACATCGGTTGGCGGCTATAAAATAATAAAAGCAGTTGGAATGGATATGGTAAAGCTTGAAACGTATCAAGGGTTTTCTGCTGATATAGCGGCTGCCGCATGTCTTTTACTATCTTCCATTTTCGGAATTCCTGTCAGCACTACTCATATGAAAACAACAGCTATAATGGGCGTTGGTGCAACAAAAAGATTATCTGCGGTAAATTTTGGTGTCGTAAAAGATATGGTTTTAACTTGGATACTTACATTTCCCGGCTGCGGAATTATCGGTTATGTAATGGCTAAACTGTTTATGTATATTTTTTAACTAGAGAGGAGATTTTATAATGTCAAAGAAGACAGAAAATTTTTATTTTGAGAATTTCAAAAGCGGAGTATCTTTTGCAAAAGATGCAGCTAAGATGCTGAAAAGCATTTTTGAGGACTTTGATCCTAAAAAGCTTAATCATCAGATTGAAGAAATGCATAAAATCGAACACAGTGCGGATGAAAAAAAGCATGAACTAATGAATGCTTTAACCGTTGCGTTCATTACACCCTTAGAGAGAGAAGATATAATTAAATTAAGCCAGTTTATTGACGACGTTACCGACTCAATAGAAGATATTCTTATCCATATTTATTTTAATAACATAACAGAATTAAGAGAAGATGCAATGGAGTTTGCTGATATTTTGCTTAAGTGCTGCGATTCTTTAGAGGAGCTTTTGGAAGAGTTTAAGAATTTCAAAAAATCTAAAAAGCTTGGAAAGATTATTATAGAAATAAACAGACTTGAAGAAGATGGCGATGAACTTTACGTTAAAGCAATGCGCAATTTGCATACAAATAGCCAAAATATGTTTGAAATCATAGTTTGGCGTGAAATATATACTATGTTTGAATTTATATATGATGGTTGTGAACACGTAGCAGATGTAGTTGAAAGCGTAGCTATCGGAAACACCTGATAAAGGAAATTTATATTTGGGGGCGGAGTTTTGAAGCATTACTGTACTTCAATAGAAGAAACCTTTAAAAATACAAAATCCGGACAAACTGGATTAGATAGTGATGAGGCATTAGAAAGACTTAAAACCAATGGATTAAATAAGCTTGCCGAAGAAAAAGGAGAGTCGTTATTTCACAAATTTTTCTCACAGCTTAAAGATCCGATGATAATTATACTATTGGCTGCGGCTGCTATTTCGGCTGTAACTTCCATTCAGTCACACGAGTCAATGGCCGATGTAATTATTATCTTGTTTGTGGTTATTGTAAATGCGGTTTTAGGAGTTTATCAGGAAAATAAGGCTGAAAAGGCTATTGAAGCACTGCAGGAAATGGCAGCAGCCACAAGTAAAATTATACGTGACGGAAAGCAGATAACTGTAAAAAGTGAAGAAATAGTTGTCGGTGATATTGTAGTCCTTGAAGCCGGAGATTCAATTCCTGCTGACGGAAGGCTTATTGAAAGCATGAGTCTTCAGATTGAGGAATCTGCATTAACCGGGGAAAGTGTTCCGGTCAATAAGTTTATTGATATTTTAAACCTTAATAATGCGGCAGACATTCCGTTAGGTGACAGGAAAAACATGATATACATGGGCAGTACTGTTGCATATGGCAGAGGAAAAGCTGTTATTACGGATACAGGCATGGATACCGAAATGGGTAAGATTGCCACCGCTCTGGCTAATGCCGAAGCAGGGCAGACACCCCTACAGAAAAACCTTGCTCATTTGAGTAAGGTTTTAACAGTTATGGTCCTTGCTATTTGTGCTGCAGTTTTTGTAATTGGATTAATTAGAGCAAGAGGCTTCAGCGGTGAGGTAATACTCAACACCTTCATGATTGCGGTAAGCCTTGCCGTTGCGGCTATACCTGAGGGCCTTGCGGCTGTGGTTACAATCGTTTTGTCTATAGGTGTAACCAATATGAGCGAAAGAAATGCTATAATAAGGCGTCTAACGGCAGTTGAAACTCTTGGCTGCGCGCAAATTATCTGTTCTGATAAAACAGGTACACTTACGCAAAATATTATGACTGTAGTAGAGCATTTTGGCAGTAATGAAGAAAAAATAGCTCTTGCAATGGCTCTATGTTCAGATGCAGAGCTTGGAGAGAACGGGAAGGCAGTAGGAGAGCCTACTGAATGTGCCCTTGTAAATTATGCAGCATCTTTGGGAATCTATAAAAGCGACCTTAAAAAGAGCTACCCCAGAATTGCAGAAGTTCCTTTTGACAGCGTTAGAAAAATGATGACGACTGTTCATAAAACAGATAACGGCGTAATTCAATTTACAAAAGGCGCTCCCGATGAGATCATTAAAAGATGCACCCATTATAATTCTGATGGAAAGATTATACCTTTGACAGATGAATTAAAAGAAAAGATAATCAAGGCAAACTATAATATGTCTACTAAAGCTCTTAGAGTTCTTGCAGCTGCAACAAAAACTATGGATAAAGAACCGGAAGAGGAAACATCGGAGTATTTAGAGCATGATTTATGCTTCTTAGGATTAACAGGCATGATTGACCCTGTTCGTCCGGAAGCGGTAGAAGCTATAGAAGTTTGTAAGACAGCCGGAATAACGCCTATTATGATAACCGGCGACCATATAAATACAGCTGTTGCTATTGCTAAAAGCCTCGGAATTCTGGAAAACGAATCTCAGGCTGTAACAGGACTTATGTTAGATGAGATGAGTGATGAAGAATTCAATAGTAAATTTATGGATATCAGAGTTTATGCAAGAGTTCAACCTGAGCATAAGGTGAAAATTGTTAATGCTTGGCGGAATGCAGGCTATGTAACGGCTATGACCGGTGACGGTGTAAATGACGCTCCCAGTATAAAATCAGCTGATATTGGCGTTGGTATGGGCATTAACGGAACGGACGTAACAAAAAATGTTTCAGACATGGTTCTTGCGGACGATAATTTTGCAACAATCGTTGGTGCTGTTGAGGAAGGGCGCAGAATATATAGCAATATCCGAAAAGCAATACAGTTTTTATTGAGCTCAAATATGAGTGAGGTGCTTTCGATTTTTATTGCAACACTTTTTGGGTTTACTATTCTTGGGCCTGTACATTTGCTTTGGATTAACCTTGTTACGGACTGTTTCCCTGCTCTTGCTTTGGGAATGGAAAAAGCAGAGGGAAATGTAATGAAGCATCAGCCCAGAAGTTCCGATGAAAATATCTTTTCAGGCGGTATGGGCATAGATATTTTATACCAGGGAATTGCTGTTACCGTACTTACTTTATCCGCATATTTTATAGGATATTATATGGAAAACGGCGTTTTTGAAATAGCTAATAATTCACAGGGCACAACTATGGCATTTATGACAATGAGTATGGCGGAGATCTTC
Source organism: Bacillota bacterium (assembly GCA_030705805.1). GTDB lineage: Bacteria > Bacillota > Clostridia > CAKSNL01 > HGM11501 > JAUZPY01. The sequence goes on from JAUZPY010000004.1 coordinate 31,760, forward strand.
CACAGCTTTAACTTAAGATCCAGGAGAGAGAGTTTGTTTAGTATGAAGATACATAACAGTTATTTAAATTGGGCTGCCTTTGCCAGTCTTATATTAACAACTGCTGTAATATATATACCCTTTTTATCAAATGCCTTTGGGTTCGCGCACATAACTTTTGCCCAGTATGCTGTTTCACTTCTTCTTGCAGTAGCTATCATACCAATAGTAGAAATAGTTAAGCTTATACAGCGGACAATAAAATAAAGCTAATAGATAATATGAAAACTTATATAAAAATCCTTTATGAGTCATAAAGGATTTTTATTTTACTTATTATAAGCAGGAGGGGAAGATAAAACCTAATTTACCTCATTTATGTGTTTTAAAAGACTTTTTACATTATATAAAAATAATGGGTTTAAAAAATATATTATTTGAAAATAATGATATTATAAGAAAAAAATAAACCTAAGAAAATTTTTATAATGCCTTATATTTTTTAAGGAATTGTTACATAATACATTAAGGAGGTGATTTTAATATGGATAAGAATGAAAAAATAAATAATCAGAATAATAACAATTTTGATGAGATGAATAAGGATACTAACGAAACCAAAAACAGAAATCAGAAAAGCGCAAACAATAAAAAAGATTCATTAGATTCTAATAAAAGAAAAGATAACTAATGGCTAAAAACGGAATGAGAAGATATCGCTCCGGAGATGACCAGGATGTTAAAAATTTTAGAGGAATAAAAGTTAAAAATAAAGAAGAATCTGTACCGGAGATACAAGGTAAGGCAAAATCCGGTAAGGAAAAAGCAGGACCTATGTAAAAGAAGCTGTATTGCATTTTTGCAATACAGCTTCTTTATAATAATAATATTACATTTTATGTGACTAAGTCACGGCACTTCCCATAATTTTCATGTATAATATTAATAGCAAAAGCTAGAGGAGGACTAATTATGAAAATAAAAGGATCTAAAACAGAGGCAAATTTAATTGCCGCTTTTGCCGGTGAATCTCAGGCAAGAAACAAATATACTTATTACGCTTCAAAAGCAAATAAAGAAGGCTATGTGCAAATAGGAAAGCTATTTGAAGAAACAGCAGCCAACGAAAAAGAGCATGCAAAAATCTGGTTTAAGCTTTTGCACGACGGTATCCCCGATACGTTGACAAATTTAAACGACGCAGCAAACGGTGAACATTATGAATGGACAGATATGTATGATCAGTTTGCTAAAGAAGCAAAAGAAGAAGGTTTTGATCATATTGCTTATCTTTTTGAAGAAGTTGGCAAAATTGAAAAAGAACATGAGCTTCGTTATAGAAAATTGATAGCTAATCTGGAAGGAGGCCTTGTGTTCTCCAGAGACGGTGACGTAATATGGCAGTGCTCAAATTGCGGCCATATTGTAGTTGGCAAAAAAGCACCTGAAGTTTGCCCGGTATGCGAGCATCCAAAGAGTTATTTTGAAATAAAAGCTGATAATTATTAAAAAAGTTTTATGGAATTTTATATTTTTTAAATTAAAAGCTGCTGTGCTAAAGCACAGCAGCTTTTAATATATTGACAATGGCTTAAAATGAATTTAAAATATATTTGGAAGGTTAGGCATAAGAGAGCCCGCCTCTATATGCCCTGCCCTTTTAAAACCATATATAGGCAGGCTCCCTTATGCTCCAAGCAAACCGGAACTTTTGCCATTACTTAAAAGATTAGAATTTGTTCCTTTTCTATTTTGTGATTTTATCACAGTAACCGAACTTATTAAGAGTTATACTTATATTAAAGGGGGGCAGTATATGAAGATAAAATTAAATGAAAACAAGGAAATTGTTGCCACTGTTAAAGAAGGATTAAAGAGAACAGGTGGATTCTGCCCATGCAGAATAGAAAAAAACGAAGATACAAAATGTATGTGCAAGGAATTCAGAGATCAGGTTAATGACCCTAATTTTGAAGGATATTGTCACTGCCTTTTGTATTATAAATCAAAATTGGAGGGATAATTATGAGCGTTAAAGTTGTTACTGATAAAAATTTCAAAGAAGAAGTATTTAATACAGATAAAACAGTATTAATTGATTTTTGGGCAGCTTGGTGCGGCCCTTGCAGAATGCTGTCTCCGGTAGTGGATGAAATTGCATCTGAATACCAAGACAGGCTTAAGGTATGTAAAGTAAATGTTGACGAGGAACCTGAACTTGCCAGACAGTTTAATATTGTAAGTATTCCAACGCTTATTGCCTTAAAAGACAATAAAATAGTATCAAAATCTGTCGGAGTAAGTCCTAAGGCGGAAATTTTATCAATGCTTGGAATTTGAGCTTTTCTCTGGTACTAAGCTTAAATTAGGCTCCTCTATGTTTAATGATTATACAAAAGAGAGAGGTGTGCTTCGTGAAGGAAATTGATTATAAAATACTTGAAGAGTCCTTGCCTTTTTGGGAAAAATTAAATGAACAGCAAAAAGAACTGATTTTAAATAACACCAGGAGCGTAAGTTATTTAAAAGGATCAAAAATTTATGTTCACGGTGAAGATTGCCTTGGGCTGATTATCATAAAAAAGGGCAGGGTAAGTGCTTTTATGCTTTCCGATGAAGGCAGAGAAACCACCTTGTTTAGATTAAATCCGGGTGATGTATGTGTTTTGTCCGCTTCCTGCGTAATAAAACAAATTGCTTTTGATGTTCATATGGACGCAGAAAAGGATTCGGAGCTTTTCATTTTAAAAGCTGGTTTATTTGCACAGCTTATGGCTGAAAACATATATGTAGAAAACTTCACCTATAAGCTTATGATGGAGAGGTTCTCCGATGTCATGTGGACTATGCAGCAAATTCTGTTTAAAAGCTTTGATGACAGGCTTGCCCAATTCTTATATGGTGAAATGACAGAAACGAGGCAGGATACTATATTTATTACTCATGAACAAATTGCAAAACACCTTTCTACCGCTCGAGAGGTTGTAACAAGAATGCTTAAGCGATTTAGCGATAATGGAATTGTTGAGTTAAATAGAGGTTCAATTAATATAAAAGATAAAGAAAAGCTAAAGAACTTAATTACAAAAAGCAACCGGTAAAAATTTTTACCGGTTGCTTTTTGTATAAAGTGCCGCTGCAAAATGTGTATCCTATATAGGGTTAATATACAAAAAAAGTCGCTAAAATAAGAAGTTTGCATATTGTGATAAGTATGGAGGTGAAAAAATGTATAAATCCAGAGATGAGGCAGTAGCTTATATTAAAGGAGGAAGCGAGTATCCTGATATTCACGGCAATGTTTATTTTTATCAAACTAATATAGGAATAATAGTAAGCGCAGAAATATACGGACTTCCGGTTCAAAACGATTGCAGTGGCTCTAGTGTGTTCGGCTTCCATATTCATGAAGGAAGTGAATGCACAGGAAACAGTATGGATGAATTTGCAGATACCTTAGGCCATTATAACCCAAAGGAGTGTCCACATCCTTATCATGCAGGAGACCTGCCTCCGTTGTTTGCAGATAATGGATATGCATATATGTCGGTACTTACCAGTCGGTTTAAACTTAACGAAATAATAGGGAAAACAGTAATCATTCATGAAAAACCTGATGACTTTACAACCCAGCCAAGTGGTAATTCGGGTAAAAAAATAGCTTGTGGGAAAATAGAAGGCTAATCTTATTGCTATAATGACAGCGGTTATTTGCACAAGAATTTATGTACTTAGCCGCCGGAAATAAAATAAATGCATCCACTTATTTAAGATGCACTCCAAATGTTATTTGTGTCTAACATTTGGAGTGCATTTATTTATATTCTAATTGTTATATTTAGTAATTACTGTTTTACTTAGATTTAACATAAGCATTCTTTTATACTTTACATAATATTTTTATAATGAATTTGTAAGATAAATAAAAGTAATAAATTATAAAGGAGAACGAAGAATGAAAAGAACATTGGCACTTTTAATTACAGGCAGTTTGATTTTTACAATGCTTGTAGGATGCGGAGGCGGCGGGTTTAATCCTTCAAATGATATAACAGTTATTTCACGAGAAGAAGGCTCGGGCACGAGAGGCGCTTTTATTGAACTTTTTGGCATTGAGGAAAAAGACGCAAATAACAATAAAATTGATAAAACGCTATCCACAGCAGATATTAATGACAGTACGGGAATTATGCTTACAAATGTATCAAGTAACCAGAGCGCAATCGGATATATTTCCATGGGGTCATTAAACAATACGATTAAGGCAGTTAAAATCGACGGCGCCCAGGCAACTGCCCAAAATGTTAAAAACGGCACATATAAAATAGCACGTCCGTTTAATATTGCAACAAAAGGCACTCCGTCTGGTGCAGCTTCGGATTTCATAAGTTTCATTCTTTCAACAGAGGGTCAAAAAGTAGTTCAGGATAACGGTTATATTGCTCTAACTGATACGAAGGCCTACAGCGGCACAAAGCCTTCCGGTAAAGTTGTAATAGCAGGCTCTTCTTCTGTAACTCCTGTCATGGAAAAGTTAAAAGAAGCTTATCTTCTGGTAAATCAGAATGCAACAATAGAAATTCAACAGAGTGATTCCACTACCGGTATAAACAGTACGATTCAGGGAATATGCGACATAGGTATGTCCTCCCGTGATCTTAAAGACAGCGAAACCCAGAAAGGTTTAACCTCTACTAAAATAGCCATTGACGGTATTGCAGTAATTGTAAACTCTCAAAACACCGTTTCAAATCTTTCGTCCAAACAAGTTAAAGATATCTATACGGGTGTAAGTACTAAATGGCAGGATGTAATTGGTTAAATCTTAGAAAAAAGTGGCGAAGGTTAAATTTAGGCATAAGGGAGTCGAACCTTCGCTACACAGAATTTATATTAAAGGGATTAAGATATGAAAAGATATAAAGAAACAATAATGAAATTTGTCTTTCTGCTATCTGCCAGTATTTCTATTCTTGCTGTAGCACTGATTTGCATATTCCTTTTTGCAAACGGTATTCCTGCGATGCATGAGATTGGATTTTTTAAATTCCTGTCAGGAACCACGTGGAAGCCAACAAGCAATATATATGGAATACTTCCGATGATTTTAGGAAGCATTTATGTAACTTTTGGAGCAATTATAATTGGTGTGCCGATAGGTATTTTGACAGCGGTGTTCATGGCAAGGTTTTGCCCAAAAGGCCTGTATAAAATGTTAAAGCCCGCTATAGAATTACTTGCCGGTATACCTTCGGTTGTATATGGCTTTTTTGGCTTAATGGTCATTGTTCCGTCCATTCGTAATATGTTTGGTGGGAGCGGCTCAAGCTTGCTTGCTGCATCCATTGTACTGGGCATAATGATTCTTCCTACAATTATAGAAGTTTCGGAATCGGCAATAAGAGCTGTACCTGAAAGTTATTATGAAGGTTCTTTGGCACTGGGAGTAAGCCATGAAAGAAGTGTGTTTTTCTCGGTATTGCCTGCTGCAAAATCGGGGATTATGGCAGGAGTCATACTTGGAATCGGCAGAGCAATAGGAGAGACAATGGCTGTTATAATGGTTGCCGGAAATCAGGCAATTATGCCAAGCGGAGTTCTTAAAGGGCTGCGCACACTTACGGCAAACATTGTTATTGAAATGGGCTATGCAGCAGACTTGCACCGTGAAGCATTAATTGCAACCGGAGTTGTACTGTTCATATTCATTTTAATTATCAACTTGACCTTTTCAATGGTTAAAAGGAGGTCAGTTAGATGAAAAGAAATAAAATACAATCTATACTATTAAGATTACTTGTTTATTTGGCAGTAACACTAACCGTTTTGGCCCTTGTTTTAATCGTAGGCTATATTTTAATAAAAGGCGTACCGCACCTTTCGCTTAGTTTGTTTAGCTTTAAGTATACAAGTGAGAATGTATCGTTATTCCCTGCAATGGTCAATACGGTTACAATGACACTGTTATCTTTGCTGATAGCTGTTCCCTTAGGAATAGGTTCGGCAATTTATCTTGTAGAATATGCAAAAAAGGGGAATAAGTTTGTTGCGGTTGTCCGCACAACGGCAGAAACCCTATCAGGAATACCATCTATTGTATATGGATTATTCGGATATCTGATGTTTGTTTCAGCCCTTGGTTTTGGATATTCGCTGCTCGCCGGAGCCTTAACCCTCTCAATAATGATATTACCGGTAATAATGAGAACTACAGAAGAGGCTTTAATAGCTGTACCGGATATTTATCGGGAAGGAAGCTTCGGGCTTGGAGCAGGTAAGCTGAGGACAGTGTTTAGAATAGTATTGCCTTCCGCAGTACCGGGAATCTTCGCAGGAATAATTTTATCTGTCGGCAGAATAGTTGGTGAGACAGCGGCACTTATATATACCGCAGGTACTGTTGCGCAAATTCCAAACAGTTTGATGTCAAGCGGCAGAACAATGTCAATACACATGTATGCACTGTGGAAAGAAGGATTAAATGCAGATCAAGCTTACGCTACGGCGGTTGTACTATTAGTAATTGTAATAGGGTTAAATGCTTTTTCTGCATTTTTAGCTAAAAGAATAACAAGAGGTAAGATAAATGGATAAATTAAACACGGAAAATCTAAATCTTTTTTACGGAAACTTTCAAGCGCTGAAAAATATTAACTTAAATATAAAGCCCAATGAAATAACTGCTTTGATTGGACCTTCGGGATGCGGAAAGTCTACGCTTTTAAAGACATTAAACAGGATGAACGATTTGATAGAAGGCTGTAAAATTGACGGAAAGGTACTTTTAGAGGGCAAAGATATTTATGGAGACATAGATATTAATTTACTACGAAGGCGTGTCGGAATGGTTTTCCAAAAGCCAAATCCTTTTCCTATGAGCGTCTATGACAATATAGCTTACGGGCCAAGAACTCACGGTATAAAAAGCAAGGCAAAGCTTGATGATATTGTAGAGCGTTCACTGACCGATGCGGCAATTTGGGATGAATTGAAGGATCGCCTTAAAAAAAGTGCACTAGGTATATCAGGAGGTCAGCAGCAGCGGCTTTGCATTGCAAGAGCTTTGGCGGTGGAGCCTGAAGTGCTGCTTATGGATGAACCGACAAGCGCATTAGACCCTATTTCGACAAGTAAAATAGAAGACCTTGCAATAGAACTTAAAAACAAGTATACTATTGTTATAGTAACTCATAATATGCAGCAGGCAACACGTATTTCGGATAAAACAGCATTCTTTTTATTGGGTGAAGTAATAGAGTTTGATGAGACGGAGGAAATATTCTCTAATCCGCGGGACAAACGGACAGAGGACTACATTACAGGAAGGTTTGGGTGATGAAAGTTGAGAAATAAATTTGATACACAGCTTGAAGCGTTAAATAACGACCTGATTTCTATGGGAGCACTTTGCGAAGATACTATAGCTTGTGCAGTTAAGGCTCTTATGAATAACGACATGCAGTTGGCTGAAAAAGCAATAAAAACCGAAAAAGAAATAGATCAAAAAGAAAGAGATATAGAAGCTCTTTGCCTGAAGCTCCTGCTCCAGCAGCAGCCTGTTGCTAAGGATCTGCGCATGGTTTCATCAGCTCTTAAAATGATTACGGATATGGGCCGCATTGGGGACCAGGCTGCGGATATAGCTGAAATAGTAACCTTCATTAATTTATCCGAAAGTATAAATAATCTTCATATTGCAGAAATGGCAGAAGCCACCATAAAAATGGTAACGGAGAGTATTGACGCCTTTGTAAAACGAGATCTTAAGCTTGCCAATTCAGTAATTGATTATGACGATGTAGTTGATGATTTGTTTTTAAAGACAAAAAATGACCTTATATATTTAATAACTAAAGACAAAAAATATGGTGAGCAGGCACTTGACCTGTTGATGATTGCAAAGTATCTTGAAAGAATAGGCGACCATGCGGCACTAATAGCCGGGTGGGTTGTATTTTCCATAACGGGAACACACAAGGAAATATAATAATGTTAACTGTTTTCTTAAATTGTTTTTGAAAGAAAATAAATAAGGGAGGGTGCCAATGATTTGCTGCGTTGAGGATGATAGTGGAATAAGGGAATTAGTTGTGTATACTCTCAAGAACACAGGGTTTAATGCCATGGGATTTGAGTCCGGAGATGAATTGTTTAAAGCAATGCTCAAAGAAAAGCCCGAGCTTATTCTGCTGGACATTATGCTTCCCGGCACTGACGGTATCCAAATACTTAAACGCCTGCGCTCTAATGCCGTGACAAAAAAAATCCCGGTTATTATGCTGACCGCAAAAGGTACAGAATATGACAAAATAATAGGTCTTGACAGCGGTGCTGATGATTATGTGACAAAGCCTTTTGGCATGATGGAGCTTATTTCACGTATCAAAGCCGTTCTTCGCCGCTTTGAAGAAAATAGCGCAGATGATGAATATTCCTTTGGCAGTGTAAAAGTAAATGCAAAAGCTCATAGCGTTTATGTTGATAATGTCCCGGTTGATTTAACACTTAAAGAGTTTGAACTTTTGCATCTGCTAATGAAAAATGCCGGCATTGTATTGACACGGGATATGCTCCTTGAAAATATATGGGGCTATGATTTTGATGGAGAAACAAGAACTGTTGACGTACATATACGTACGCTCAGAACTAAGCTTGGCAGCGGTGGGGATATTATTGAAACCGTGCGGGGAGTTGGGTATCGAATTGGTGGTGTAAGATGAAAAAGAAAGTTTTTTTGAGCATTTTACTGTCTTCAATTTTAATTGTAACTATGTCATCTGGCCTTATAATTACAGCTTTATACAAAGATTTTGCTTCTGAGCGCAAGAAAGAACTTATTACCGAATGCTCTTATATAGCTTCCGCCCTTGCAAGAACCGATAATAACTATCTTATAGAAATAAGTAAGGAAAGCAGCGACCGAATTACATTGGTGGCATCTAACGGAACGGTTCTTTACGACAGCTTTGCGGATGCCTCTACTTTGGGAAATCATCTGGACCGCCCTGAAATAGAATCAGCGCTTAAAAACGGAAGCGGCCAGGCAACGAGGCTTTCGAATACTTTGGGAGAGCGAACTTTTTATTATGCTAAAAGACTTAGCAGCGGAAATGTCCTTCGCATTTCTACTACCACCAAAAGCATTTTCGGTATTATAGGAAACTCATCAATAATCATATTGCTAATAATCATTTTTGCTTTTGCGGTGGCTGTCGTTGTGGCAAGAGTATTAACAAAAGCAATTGTTGCGCCTATAAATAAACTTAATCTTGACGATCCGCTTGGAAACAACACATACGATGAACTATCAAATCTTCTGGTTAGGATGAATAAGCAAAACGAGAAAATAAAAGAGCAGCTTGGAGCGCTCTCCGAAAAGCAAAAGGAATTCAATACAATAACAGAAAACATGACCGAATCACTTGTGATATTCGGGGAAAATAAGCATGTTTTATCAGCTAATAAAAGTGCCTGCGAGCTATTTGAGAACAGCAATCCTAAAAACATCGGGTATTTGGAGCTATGCAGGGAGCAAGGCTTTATACAAGCTGTGGAATCTGCTTTTTTAGGAGAATCCTCTATTAGCAAAATAGACAGAAACGGCAAAACATATCAGCTGTCGGTCAATCCTGTAAAGGGTGATAATTCTTATGCGGCAGTATTATTTGCCGTTGATATTACCGAAAAAGAGCAAAGTGAAAAAATGCGTCGGGAATTTTCAGCTAACGTATCTCATGAATTAAAAACGCCCTTAACCTCTATTATGGGATATGCTGAAATAATGCAGAACGGTATTGTAAAGAAAGATGATTTTCCTAAGGTAATTGACCAGATTTATTTTCAATCCAAACGGCTTTTAACATTAATAGAGGACATTATTAAGCTGTCACGGCTTGATGAGGAAGGCTTAAAGGATGAATTTATACCTGTGGATTTGTATGCTCTTTCAGAGGCGGTAATTACAGAACTTAAAGATAAAGCCGAGAAGAATAATATATCTTTAATTCTTGAAGGCAACTCCTGTATTGTAAATGGCGTCGAAGGAACACTTCATGAAATGATTTACAATCTTTGCGATAATGCAATTACTTACAATAAGCCCGAAGGAAGCGTAACAGTAAAAGTAAGCAAAGAAGATAATCATGTCTTGCTGTCGGTTAAGGATACCGGCATCGGCATCTCTTTGATGCATCAGTCTCGCATATTTGAACGCTTTTACCGTGTTGATAAAAGCCGCTCAAAGGAAACCGGGGGCACGGGACTTGGGTTATCAATAGTAAAACACGGTGCGCTGTTACATGGAGCCGAAATTAAGCTTGACAGTGTACTGGGTAAGGGAACAACCATTTCAATTTCATTTTAATTAATTTTTACCTCTTGAAAACCTACAAACATTGCGGTATAATATGTTTATAGGTGGTGTTAAAATGAAAATATCAACAAGAGGCAGATATGCTTTAAGAATTATGATTGATCTCGCGGAACATAATACAGATGAATATATAAAGCTTATAGACTTGGCAAATCGTCAGGAAATATCAGAAAAGTATCTTGAAAGTATTATTTCTGTATTAAGTAAAAACGGAATATTGATAGCATTAAGAGGCAAAGGCGGAGGATATAAATTAGCTAAAAGTCCCAGAATGTATACAGTTGGCAGCATACTGAAGCTTACAGAAGGCTCTCTTGCTCCCATAGCCTGCCTTGAAAATAAGCCTAATACCTGCCCGAGGGCGGCAGAATGCAAAACACTTCCGATGTGGGAAAAATTAGATAAGCTGATTGATGATTACCTTGAAAGTGTAACAATTGCTGATTTAGCTTATGGTAAAAGCGGCGTAGATAACTATATTATATAGCCTTTGTAGATAATAACGGAACGGAGAATATATTCTCCGTTCTTTTTTATTAATTTATACAACTAAAACATATTGACAAAGTAGGTTGGTGAGAGTATAATACTATTAAACCAATAGGAAAGGTAGGTTATTCAAATGAATAGTTTAAAGATGCTTAGAGCGATTAATGAAAAGGAACGAATGTGCCAGTGTTGTTGTAGCCTATTAAACACAAATTTTAAATAATAAAGGAGATAATAACAATGGCTAATAAAAATTACAAATTTGAAACTATACAGATACATGCAGGACAAGAGCAGCCGGATTCGGCAACGGATGCAAGAGCAGTTCCGATTTATGCGACTACTTCTTATGTATTCAAGGACAGCGCCGAGGCAGCCGGCAGATTTGGACTTACTAAGCCGGGCAACATTTATACAAGACTGATGAACCCCACATCCACTGTTTTTGAGGAAAGAATTGCAGCTTTGGAAGGTGGCGCAGCAGCTCTTGCTGTGGCATCGGGTGCAGCGGCAATTACTTATGCTGTTACCAATATTGCGATTGCGGGAGACAATATTGTTTCTTCTGTAAACCTTTACGGAGGAACATATAATTTATTTGCAAATACTCTTAAGGACCAGGGAATTGAAACAACCTTTGTTGATCCGTCAGAGCCATTAAATTTTGAAAAAGCTATAAAGGAAAATACAAAACTTTTATATGCGGAAACTCTTGGCAACCCAAATTCTGACGTAATAGATCTTAAGGCAATTGCAGACATTGCACATAAACACGGGATTCCATTCATTGTAGACAGTACATTTGCAACGCCTTATCTTATAAGACCTATCGAATACGGAGTGGATGTTGTCGTACATTCGGCAACAAAATTTATCGGAGGACATGGAACTGTAATGGGCGGTGTAATAATTGATTCCGGTAATTTTGACTGGGGCCAAAACGATAAGTTCCCGGGACTTTCAAAGCCTAACCCCTCATACCATGGCGTAGTATTTACAAAAGCAGCCGGAAGTCTGGCATACATTATAAAAATCAGGACAACGCTTTTAAGAGATCAGGGTGCTACGATTTCACCGTTTAATTCATTCCTGCTTTTGCAGGGATTAGAAACGTTATCGCTGCGTGTTGAGAGGCATGTTGAAAATGCTTTAAAAGTCGTTGATTTTCTAAAAAATCACCCTCAAGTTGAAAGGGTAAATCATCCGTCGCTGTCAAAAGGAAGAGCAAAAGAACTTTATGATAAATACTTCCCTCATGGTGCAGCGTCAATTTTTACATTTGAAATCAAGGGTGACCAAGAAACCGCAAAGAAATTTTCTGAAAGTTTAAAGCTTTTCTCTTTGCTTGCTAATGTAGCGGATGTTAAATCGCTTGTTATTCATCCAGCTTCAACAACGCATTCGCAATTATCGGAGGAAGAACTTTTAGATGCAGGAATTAAACCTAATACGGTAAGACTTTCAATCGGAACCGAGCACATTGATGATATTATAGAAGACTTAAAGCATGGCTTTGAGGCAGTAAAATAAAAAATTAAATGGAGGCAATTATTATGTCAAAAATATATAAATCAGCAGATGAACTTGTAGGAAAAACACCGCTTCTTGAGCTTACGAAAATAGAAAAAGTAAATAATCTTGAAGCAACTATTCTTGCTAAACTTGAATATTTCAATCCGGCAGGAAGTGTAAAAGACAGAATTGCAAAAGCAATGATTGACGATGCAGAGCAAAAGGGATTGCTAAAGGAGGGCTCTGTTATTATTGAACCTACTTCAGGTAATACCGGAATCGGTCTGGCATCAATTGCGGCAGCAAGAGGCTACAGAATTATTATTGTCATGCCTGAGACGATGAGCGTTGAAAGAAGAACTCTGATGAAGGCATACGGAGCAGAACTTGTGCTGACTGAAGGTGCTAAGGGAATGAAAGGCGCAATTGAAAAAGCTGATGAGCTGGCAAAAGAAATTCCCTTGAGCTTTATTCCGGGACAGTTTGTAAATCCGGCTAATCCTGAAGTTCACAGAACCACAACCGGTCCGGAAATATATGAGGATACTGACGGGAAAGTTGATATTTTTGTTGCAGGTGTAGGTACCGGCGGAACCGTTACAGGTGTCGGAGAATACTTAAAGTCAAAAAATCCGAATATTTGGGTAGTTGCAGTTGAGCCTGAATCCTCACCTGTTCTCTCAAAAGGCACGGCAGGTTCTCATAAAATTCAGGGAATCGGAGCAGGCTTTGTTCCGGATGTTCTGAATACAAAAATTTACGATGAAATTATACCGGTATCTAATGATGATGCATTTGCAATCGGCAAGGAAATTGGCAAGGCGGAAGGCGTACTTGTCGGTATCTCATCCGGTGCTGCAGCGTATGCGGCAATACAGCTTGCAAAAAGACCTGAAAACAAAGGCAAAACAATAGTTGCTCTTTTACCGGACACAGGTGACAGATATCTTTCCACACCCTTGTTTGCAGAATAATGTTTCTTAAGCGGTTATACTTAATACTATTCTTTGTCAGTTTAGACTAAGGAACAGTATAAAAAGTATAGCCGCTTGTATTTTAGGTAAAAATGTTATATAGTATCATAAAAAGGAAGGATGTATTTATGAAAATAATAAAAACAAATAGTGCTCCCGAAGCTATAGGCCCGTATTCTCAGGCTGCTAATTCCGGTAATCTTTTATTTACCTCAGGGCAACTTGGTATAAATCCGAAAAGCGGTGTTATTGCAGAGGGAATAGAAGCTCAAGTGGAGCAAGCTATAAATAATATTGGAGCTATTCTTAATAAAGAAGGGCTTACATATGAAAATGTAATTAAAACAACTTGTTTTTTAAGTGATATAAAAAACTTCCAGGTTTTTAATGAAATTTACGGCAGATTTTTTACGGGTAAGCCTGCACGTTCATGCGTGGAGGTTTCCGCTTTACCAAAGGGTGCGTTGGTTGAAATTGAAGTAATAGCAGAAAAGTAAACGGCCTATTGAATTTATTTTTATCTTATGATATAATACCTACTAAATCAATGGGATGAAAAACACAGCTATCCGCTGTGTTTTTTATATCAGCTACATTAACGATAGAAGGTGAGAGCGTTGCTTAATCAGTTTTCAAGAACAGAACTAATATTTGGGAAAGAAGCTATTGAAAAATTGCAGAGTTCCCGTGTCGCTGTATTTGGAATCGGAGGTGTAGGCGGTTATGCAGTTGAGGCTTTGGCTAGAAGCGGAATCGGAACATTAGATTTGATTGATGACGATAAAATATGTATTACTAACATTAACAGGCAGATATATGCAACACGCATGACAGTTGGCCTATTTAAGGTGGATGTTGCAGAAGAAAGAATACATGATATATGCCCTAATACTGTGGTAAATAAATATAAATGTTTTTTCATGCCGGACACAGCAGGCGGGTTTGATTTTAAAGAGTATGATTATGTCATTGATGCTATAGATACTGTTAAAGGCAAACTGGAGCTTGTAGAGCAAGCAGAAAAAAACAATGTCCCCATTATATCTTCAATGGGAGCAGGGAACAAGGTGGATCCCACTGCGTTTCGTGTTGCTGACATATATGATACAAAAGTTTGCCCTTTGGCAAAAGTAATGAGACATGAACTGAAAAAGAGGGGTATAGAAAAGCTGAAAGTAGTTTATTCGGAAGAAAAACCCATAAGGCCGGTTGAAGATATGGAAATAAGCTGCCGTGAGCATTGCGTATGCCCCCCGGGAACAGTACGAAAATGCACTGTAAGACGAGATATTCCGGGTTCAAATGCTTTTGTTCCTTCTGTTGCAGGACTTATTATTGCCGGAGAGGTTATAAAAGACCTCACTAAATTTACAACGGAAGGCAGATATTAAAAAAGAGGTGTCTTTGATGCAGAAAAATACCAATGAAACTGAAAATAAAGCATTAATAGCAATGAGCGGTGGCGTTGATTCCAGTGTCGCAGCTTATCTTACGAAAAATAAAGGATATGACTGTATAGGTGCAACTATGCGCCTTTTTCAAAATGAAGATGCAGGAATTCCGAGAGAATCCACGTGCTGCTCTCTTGATGATGTTGAAGATGCCAGAAGTGTATGCCATAAACTTGGTATACCATATTATGTATTCAATTTTACAGAAGACTTTAGTACCCATGTAATCGACCGGTTTGTTTCTGCTTATGAACTTGGTACTACTCCTAACCCGTGTATTGATTGCAACAGATTTCTCAAGTTCGAAAAATTATTTAGGAGAGCTGAAGAAATTGAATGTGAATATGTTGTGACAGGTCATTATTCGAGAATTGAAAAATCAGGGGAGCGGTATCTTTTAAAGAAAGCGGTAGATTTAAATAAAGACCAAAGCTATGTTCTATATTCCATGACGCAGGAGCAGCTTGCACACACCATGTTTCCTTTAGGGGAACTATGCAAGTCGGAAACAAGAGCCATTGCCGAAGCTAATGGATTTATTAATGCAAAAAAACATGAAAGTCAGGACATTTGTTTTGTGCCTGACGGAGATTATGCTAAAATTATTGAACAACATACAGGAAAAAAATACCCTGAAGGTAATTTTGTCACTCGTGACGGGGAAATACTCGGTAAACATAAAGGAATAATTAGGTATACCATAGGGCAAAGAAAAGGTCTTGGGCTTGCTCTTAAAGAGCCTTTATATGTATGTGAAAAACGTCTGGAAACAAACGAAGTTGTACTGGGACGAAATGAAGAGCTATTTTCAAAGGAACTTGATGCTAATGATTTTAACTGGATTGCGGTAGATGGGCTAAATGATGCTATTCATGTTAAGGCTAAAATACGTTATCGTCAGGAAGAGCAGCCGGCAACGGTATTCCCAACAGGAGAAAACAGTGTGCATATTGAATTTGATGCACCCCAAAGAGCCATTGCAAAAGGTCAGGCTGTGGTGCTGTATGACGGGGATGTAGTTGTTGGCGGCGGCACAATATGCTGATTTAGATAAAAAGGCTTGGTTAAATAAAATGGCTAATATGTTTTTAGACCATATCGGAATAAATGCCTGAAACTGCTTATTGAATTCAGGGAAATTTAAAAACAGCCTTTTTTAAACGTGAACTTGTCAGCAAAAAATAGAACATAAAAAAACGCAATAATAAAAATGCCCTTGTTCGGCTTGAGCCGAACAAGGGCATTTTTGTCAATATAAGAAGTGAGTTCCGTGTTCAGAATAACAATTATAAAATAATTATTGATTAGATTGTCGAAATATAGTATAATCAGTGTAAGCAAAAGAAAAAAACCTGCATAAGCAGGTTTTGTACCACACACTGTGGAGTCCTTACGGACGATTTGAATAAATTTTTATTTGAACTTATAGTGTAATCTTATATGGTAGTAATAAGATTAACTGTAATATATCATATTACAAAGGAGTTGTCAAGAATGAAAAAAGAATTTGGCGAGTATTATTTAGGACTGGACATAGGTACTGATTCAATCGGATGGGCAGTAACTGATAAAGAGTACAATTTAAAAAGATTTAACGGTAATGACATGTGGGGAATCCATCTGTTTAAT